>CAZJOL010000052.1:0-13939 GCA_964547605.1 uncultured Bacteroidaceae bacterium
CCGGCACCACCGTTCACAACTTCAACATTACAACAGGAAGCAGCCCGCAAACTTGGGTTCTCGGTTTCACAGACCATGACCATTGCTCAGCAGTTGTATGAATCGGGACTTATCACCTATATGCGTACCGACAGTGTGAATCTGTCGAAACTCGCACTCGGAACCATTAAGGAAGAAATTGAAAATTCATTTGGCAAAGAGTATTCAAAGACAAGACAGTTTGCAACCAAAAGCAAAGGTGCACAGGAAGCTCACGAAGCCATTCGTCCGACATATGCCAGCAACCGTGAAATAGAAGGTCCAGCTGCCCAGAAAAAACTATATGAACTCATCTGGAAACGCACCGTAGCTTCGCAGATGGCAGAGGCAAAAATCGAACGCACAACGATTCAGATTGACATTTCGGGTGTGCCGCAATATTTTGTTGCCCGTGGCGAAGTGGTCGTTTTTGATGGATTTCTGAAAGTGTACGAAGAGTCACGCGATGATGATGCATCTGATGAAGACAAGGGCCAGCTGCCAAAACTCAAGGAAGCACAGAAATTGTTGCAGCAGAAAATTGTTGCCGAGCAAAGATTCTCGCAACAACCGCCGCGATATAGTGAGGCATCGCTTGTAAAGAAACTCGAAGACCTTGGCATTGGCCGCCCCAGCACGTATGCTCCAACCATTTCAACCATTCAGCGCCGCGAATATGTGATCAAGGAAAGCCGTCAGCCGGTCGAACGGAAATATATTTCACTATTGTTGGCCAAAGGTGCCATAAAGAGAACTGTTGAAACAGAAAAGTTCGGCAGTGAGAAAAACAAGTTGTTCCCGACCGATCTGGGCATCATTGTTACAAAATTCCTGGTGGAACATTTCGAAAATATTGTTGATTATAACTTCACCGCTACCATCGAAAAGGACTTTGATGAAATAGCCGATGGCAAGAAAAAGTGGAATGCTCTCATTGCTAAATTCTACAAAGACTTTGATCCTCAGGTGATCAACATTGACAAAACCACCGGCAAATATCACGGAGAACGTTTGCTCGGTGTCGATCCCGAATCGAAGAAAAATATATATGTCAAGCTTGGTCCTTTTGGGCCCATGGCTCAGATCGGTGAATCGACCGATGAGGAAAAACCGCGCTTTGCAGGATTACTGAAGGGCCAGACCATTGATGGTGTAACACTTGAAGAAGCGCTGGCTCTTTTCCGCTTCCCCAAAAACGTTGGTGAACACGAAGGCAAGGAAGTGGTTGTTTCGGTCGGCCGCTTTGGCCCGTATGTCAGATATGACGGAAAATTCTATTCAATTCCGCGCGACATCAATCCGACGCAGGTCAATCTGGCCACGGCGATGGAGATTGTTGCCAACAAACAGGAAAAGGACAAAAACAGTGTGCTGAAAACTTTCAAAGAAGAGCCGGAACTGCAGATTGTAAAAGGTCGCTTCGGACCTTACATTAAGTTTAAAGGAAAGAACTATCCACTTGGCAAAGGCAGAAAATATGATGCACTGACGGTTACGGAGATTCTTGACATTGTGAAGGAACATCCTGAAAAGCCGGGCAGGAAGCAGAAAGCGGCCAAAGTGACCAAAGCCAAAAAGGAAACAACAAAAGAGAAATCAGCAGCAAAAAAGAAAGCAGATTCGAAAACGACAACCAAAAAAGCGACAGCAAAAACAACCCCTAAGAAAACTACTGTGAAAAAAGCTGTTGCGGCGAAAACAAAAAAGAAATAGAAAATGGACGAGTTGCAGCTGTATTTCGAGCCGGTCGATACTTCCCTTTTCCCGGAAAAGTTTTTACCGGGGCAGATTGGTGCCGGCGTTTCGTTTAATACAGGGGATGATTTTCCTGATCCTGAAAATATTCAGATTGCCATATTCGGCGTTCCCGAAAACCGCAATTCGCGCAGTAACCGGGACGCTTCGTTTGCAGCCGACGCCATCAGGCCGTATTTTTATGCGCTGCAAAACCATTTTCCAAATATCGCCGTGGCCGATCTCGGCAATCTGAAAACCGGAATGTCTGTCGAAGATACGTACGAAGCCGTGAGTGAGGTGATCAGCATTCTGCTCAAAAACAATGTGGTGCCGCTGATGCTCGGAGGCAGTCAGGATCTCACCTATGGCAATTATTTGTCCTACGAGAAAAGAGGACGCATAATAAACATTCTTTCTGTTGATTCACGCTTCGACATCGGTAAATCCGATGAGTCTTTCCACAACGAATCCTGGCTCAACAAAATCATTTTCAGGGACCCCAATTTCCTTTTCAATTATTCCAATCTGGGGTACCAGACCTACATGGTGGAGCAGGATGCCATAGCCCTGATGAAAAAGCTGTTTTTTGACTGTACGCGTCTTGGACAGGCGAAAGCGGACATGACCGAAACCGAACCATTGATCCGAAATGCCGATTTGCTTTCGTTTGACATGTCGGCTATCCGAATGAGCGATTGTCCGGCGGCTTCGTTTCCCTCTCCCAATGGTTTTAATGGTGAAGACGCCTGTCAGATCATGCGCTATGCGGGGCTGAGCGAAAAACTCACTTCGGTAGGCATTTTTGAATTGTGCCCGGCCAACGACCGCGACGGCATGTCGGCGCATCTGGCCGCTCAGATGATGTGGTATTTTCTTGATGGGTATTCCTGCCGCAAAGGCGATGATCCGCATATGAACAAATCGGCATTGATGAAATATATTGTTTCGATGCATGAAACGCAGTCTGATATTTCATTTTTCCGCAGCCCGCTCAGCGACCGCTGGTGGATGGAAGTACCCTGTCCGAACAATTTGTTTTCGAAATTCGAACGGCACTACATGGTTCCCTGCAGTTACAAGGATTATGAAGAAGCCATGCAGGATAATCTGCCTGACCGCTGGTGGCAGACATTTCAAAAATTTATGTAGAAAATTGTTTTGTGTGTTAAAATAATCCGCATATTTTCAATGACCGGAACGAATCTGGCACGCAACATTGAAATCCGCACCAGCCCTTACTTTTAATACAATTTGCACTTGCATATGGCATAATATTGCCTGTTGCATCGGTTTATTTTTCTCAATGCGGCAGTAATGCTGCTTATGCGATCTCATTTAACAAGTATGACAAAAATTAATTCCTAAATGAAACCAAAAAAATTTTCATCAGTATAAAATATTCGCGAAACATTGGGAGTTATTTTCAACAAAGCACCAAAACTTTTCAAAAAATATGAACATTTTGTTGGCGATATCAGAAAATCTTCGTTACTTTATGCACTTTTTAAAGGAAAGTCAACCTAAACTTTTGATTATGAGGAAAAATGTACTTTTCCTGCTTTTAGTATTTCTGGCTTCTGGTGCGGCAAACGCACAGCAGGATGCTCAGTTTACTCAAAACATGTTTAATCAGATGGCCATCAATCCGGGATATGCCGGAAGCCACGATGCCATTTGCGCCACAGCCCTTTTCCGCCAGCAATGGATGGGATTTACTGAAACGATTGACGATGTGGCTAATAAAGTGGCTCCGCAAACCATGTTGTTTTCAATCCACAGCAATGTTGATGCAATCCGTGGCGGTCTCGGCCTTGTTGTTTACAAGGACAAACTGGGCTACGAAGACAACATTGGCGTCAAGTTCGGCTATGCCTACCGCATGCCTCTTCAGGGCGGAACGCTTGGAATTGGTATTATGGCCGGCTTTCTGAACAAGAAAATTGACTTTTCCCAATTTGAGTACATTGATCCCAACGACCCTCTGCTTGCCAGCACGGGAATAGAGAGCGATATGGTGTTTGATCTTTCCTTCGGAGCTTATTACAACAAACCGGGTGTTTTTTATGCAGGTTTGTCGTCAAGCCAGCTGATGCAGAGCCAGACTGATCTAGCTTCTACTGTCAGTACGCTTGGAAGCCCTCAACTGAAGCGTCATTACTATCTCACCGGGGGTTATCAGTATCAGCTGCCGAACAACCCTCAGTTTGAACTCAGACCTTCGGTTCTGATCAAATCTGATTTTGCAAGCACTCAGTTCGACATCAATGCTCTTATGTTCTACAACAGTCAGTTCTGGGGTGGTTTGAGTTACCGTACACAAGATGCCATTGCCATTTTACTGGGAGCACAGCCATTCATCAATTCAGGAAATAAAAGTCTTGAGACTCTGGGCATCGGTTATAGCTACGATGTAACCACTTCTGCCATGGGTGGAAATGGAAGAAGTAGCGGAAGTCATGAGATTCTGCTGAATTATTGTTTCAAAATCGTCTTACCATATAACCCGGACAGCTACAGAAATGTGCGTTTCCTCTAAAATTTTTAGTTTGTGAAACTTCGTCGATAAAAACTGCGTTAAAAAGAGATAGGTTTTATTAAATTTGCACCCATGAAGTCCAACCTCCAATCAAATATGAAGTACCTGACAGCTTTAGTGTTGCTTGTTCTGGTCATCACCAGCTGCGACACATCTGATCGCGGAAACCTGGTCGGTGTCCAGGATCGCGAACCCTGGTATCAACCCGATCCTTACGGGATGCTGTTCATTCCAATGGGCAGTTATGTGATGGGTCAGAACGACCAGGACGTACCGTATAATCAGCTGCAGACAGCCAAAACAGTGTCTGTTCAGTCATTTTATATGGACGAAACAGAAATCACGAACAATGAGTATCGCCAGTTTGTGTTCTGGGTACGTGACTCGATTGCCCGTCGTTTACTCGGCGAGCAGATAGAGGATTACCTGATTCTTCAGGATGAGTATGGCCAGGATTACGATCCTCCTTTCCTCAACTGGAAAACCAAGCTGAGATATGACGATGATGATGAAACAGTTCGTGAAATTCTTTCGCAGATGTATTTGCCGGAACATGAACAGTTCTATCGTCGAAAGGAAATTGATTCCCGTAAGCTTAATTTCCAATATTATTGGATCGATTTTAAAGCTGCAGCAAGAAAGGATTTCCGTAATCCATTGACCGATGCCCAGGTGAAAAACAACGAAGATCCTGCATCTCTTCGCAACAGACCACAGGGATACAACGATCGTTCAGTCTTTATCAAAAGTGATATTATTAATGTATATCCCGATACTTTGTGCTGGGTGATGGACTTCACTTATTCATTCAATGAGCCGATGACTCAGAATTATTTCTCGCATCCGGCCTATGATAATTACCCAGTGGTTGGTGTAAACTGGAAACAGGCGCGTGCTTTTTCAATCTGGAGAACTCAATATATGCACAGCTATCTCAGAAGCATTGGCCAGTCTATAGTGAATGATTTCAGGTTGCCGACTGAAAGTGAGTGGGAATGGGCAGCTCGTGGAGGTCTTGAGTTGAGCCCCTATCCTTGGGGTGGTCCGTATATCCGTAACTCGAACGGATGTTTCCTCGGTAATTATAAGCCTTTGCGTGGCAATTATCCCGATGATGGAGGATTCCACACACTGGTTGTTGGTCACTATGCTCCAAACGACTTTGGTCTTTATGATATGGCTGGTAACGTAGCCGAATGGTCAAGCAATGCTTTTGATGAATCAGCTTACCAGTTTGCTCACGATCTCAACATGGATTATTCATACGAAGCCAAAGACACAGATCCGGAAGTTCTCAAAAGAAAAGTTATCCGCGGTGGCTCATGGAAGGATATAGGTTTCTTCATGCAGGTCAGTTCGCGCTGGTACGAATTCCAGGATACCGGAAAATCATATATCGGATTCAGAAACGTTCAGACATACCTGGGCCGCATGAAGGGTGATGGTCCTAACTCATCGAACGTTTACAGATAAAAACAAAGGGTCAAAAACACACAACAAGTCAAATTTTTAAAAAAAAGGTTATGGGTATTAAACAAATTGTTGAAAGTAAAGGGTACAAAAACTTCATGTCTAAGCTGTATGGCTGGGGCGCATCACTTGTAATCCTTGGTGCTCTGTTTAAAATCATGCACTATCCTGGTGCAGGTGTCATGCTTCTGATTGGTATGGGAACTGAAGCACTCATTTTCTTTGCATCGGCTTTTGAACCAATGCACGTAGAACCAGACTGGAGTCTTGTTTATCCTGAACTTTGGGGAATTTATCACCCCGAAGAAGCGGAAAAGCTTGGCTTTGAACCAAAGAAAGCTGAAGCTACGGGTAAAACCGTTACTCAGGAGCTCGACAAAATGCTTGCTGATGCCAAAATCGGCCCGGAACTCATTGCAAGTCTTGGTGACGGTATGAAAAACCTGAGCGTAAATGCTAATAAACTTTCTGGTGTTGCTGATGCAGCCGCTGCAACTGACGGTTTTGTGACCAATCTCGGTGCCGCCGCAACCAGCGTTTCAGGTCTGAAAGAAGTTTATGACAAAACAGCCAACTCACTTAGCAAGACTGTTGGTGTCAATGATGAATTTGTTGAAACCGTTAAAGCTGCTGCAAACAATGCCAACGAAACCGCTGGTTCATTTAAGGCTGTTGCCAATGCCATCAACAATGATGTCAATGCTACTGAAGAATATGTGAGCAGTATTAAAGGTGCTACCAATGCAGCTCATGCTCTTGCCCAGAAATATACCCAAAGTGCAGAATCACTCACCAAATCAGCTGAAGCAATCGATTTCAGCGCGGTTGACGGGAAATCATACGGTGACCAGATTCAGCGTATTACCAAAAACCTGACAGCTCTTAATGCAGTATATGAACTGCAGCTTCAGGGTGCCAACGTACAGGTTGAAAAAGCCAATGCAATGCAGGAAAGTCTTGGTGTTTTCGTAGAAAACGTCAATCAGACTATGACTGCTCTGAGCTCTTACAAAGATCAGGCAAATGTTCTGTCGAAAAATCTTGCTGCCCTCAACACCGTTTATGGCAACATGCTTTCTGCAATGAATGTCAACCTCAACAAGTAATATAAGGTATATTGTCTAATCATTTAAAGAAAGGGTAATTTATGGGAGCAAAGAATTGTCCGGAAACCCCGCGTCAGCGAATGATTTCGATGATGTATCTGGTGTTGACCGCTATGCTTGCCCTCAACGTATCAAAAGATATTTTGCAGGCATTCACGGTGGTGAACGACAGTATCGTTGAAACCAACCGCATTTTTAAGGCGAAGGTTGATGGAAACTATAGTATGTTTAAACAGGCCTATGCACTGACTCCTGGAAAAGTAAAGGAGAACTATGACAAGGCTCTGGCCGTTCAGAAAGAAGCTGATGCGCTTGTTGCTTTTATCCATCAGGTGAAATGGGATATTATCGGCGCCGTTGAAGGTAAAACTCCTGACGAAGTAAAAGCAATGGAAGAAACGGCCCTGAAAGAGGGCAAAAGTTTCCTTGCTGAAATTAGTGGGAAAGACAACTTCGATATTCCGCACCGCTACCTGTTTGGCGATTCTGATAAGGGTGAAGGTGGAACCAAGGTAGGGGAACTTAAAGACAAAATCATCGCCTTTAAGAAAAAAATGAACGACCTGCTTGGCCCCAAGTATTCCAAAAACGTAAACCTTGGCCTTGAAGTTGAAAAAGACTATCCGACTGTTTCAGGAGAAGGTACTGCTAACTGGCAGGTAACCAACTTCTATCACACCATTCTTGCAGCCGATGTCGTTATTCTCAACAAAATGATCCTGGAGGTGCGTAATGCTGAAGCTGATGTTGTTTCTCAGCTGTATGCGATGATTGATGCTGAAGGATTCTCTTTTGACAAGGTAGGCGCTAAAGTAATTGCAAAAAGTAATTATGTGCTGACCGGAAGCGAATATGAAGCTGAAATATTTGTTGCTGCTTATGATTCAAAACAACAGCCTGTAATTAAAGTTGGTTCGGGTGTTGATTCGACCACATTGGCGATTTCCGGAAATGTTGAAACCATTGAAGGCAAGGACGGTGTTGGTATTTACAAAGTAGGTGCAGGTTCCATTGGTGAGCAGAAATTTGGTGGCGTGATCGAAATTACATCCCGCAATGGGGTGAAGACCAGCTATCCTTTTAATTCTTCTTACTTTGTTGCTCAGCCATCGGCTACTGTTTCTGCTGACAAAATGAATGTGTTCTACATTGGTGTTGACAATCCTGTAACCGTTTCAGTTCCTGGTGTGGCAAATGAAAAAGTGCGCGCCAGCATCTCAAACGGCTCTATGAGCCCGACTGGTGGCGGGAAATATAATGTCCGTGTTACCGGCGGTGCCGAAGCTGTTATCAATGTTTCTGCCGATATGGACGGAAGCTCGCGCCCGATGGGTTCCATGAAATTCCGTGTGAAGCCTATTCCGACTCCGATTCCGAAAGTTGCCAATAAGATTTCAGGAAACTTCAGCAAAGCTGAAATTCTTGGATCTCCGTATGTTCTCGCTGTTCTCGAAAATTTCGACTTTGACCTTAGATTCAATGTGGTATCCTACAAATTTACGTACAAAAATGCTGCAGGTGACCTTATCGATATTCCGGGCCAGGGTTATATGCTGAATGCGCAAATGAAGACAATGATCCAGAATTCGCGTCGTGGTGACCGTTTCTGGGTTGAGGATATCGTTGCTGCCGGTCCAGCCGGAAGTAAGCAGATCGGATCTGTTACAATTAGAATCACTCAATAAAGCTTGAATTATGAAAACGCTGTTTGTCTCTGTGGTTGTAATGCTTGGTTTTACCATGGCATCTCTGGCTCAGGTATTCGATACTCCTCCGGACAGAGTCTGGGACAAGGAATACTATCCTGACCGTGTCGCGGTTCCATATCCGTATTTACGCAAAGCGGATGTTTTCTTCGCAAAACGTATATGGCGTGTCATCGACCTGCGTGAGAAAATCAATCACCCATTGTATTATCCCATCACTCCGACAAATGGCCGCATCAGTCTGATGAGCTCTATTCTCAATGGAATTGAGGAAAACAGCATCACTGCTTACAGAGCTACTGATGACGAGTTTAAATCTCCGATGTCGCCTGAAGAAGTGAAAGGTGTTCTTATGAAAATCGACACACTGAAGGATAGATTTGACCCGTTTACAGGGGAACAACTTAAAGATACGGTGATTACGACTCCTTTCGATGTCGCCTCTGTGACTATGTTTCGTTTGAAAGAGGATTGGATTTTTGACAGACAGCGTTCTGTTATTGAATGCCGCATCCTTGGCATCTGCCCTCTTCGCGAAGAGTATGACATTGAAGGTAACCTCAAAGGTACCCGTGCAGATTTCTGGATTTATTTTCCGGAAGCCCGCAATGTACTTGTCAAAAACGAGGTGTTCAACCGCTTTAACGACGGTCAGCGTCTGACCTATGATGACTGGTTCTTCAAACGTCTGTTTGGCAGCTATGTGATCAAGGAAACCAACGTGTACGACAGATATATCGTTTCATATGCTACAAATCTTGACGCTCTGCTTGAAAGCGAAAGAATTGAAAACGATACTTTTGTTTTCGAACACGATTTGTGGGAATTGTAAAAAACAGATCTTGTATAAAATTAGCTGCTCTCATCCGGGGGCAGCTTTTTTTTATACCATGCCCCAGGTTTCACGATCCAGACTTCGGTACTGAATGGCTTCGGCCAGATGATGATTTTCGATGTTTTCCGAGCTTTCAATATCTGCAATGGTACGGGCAACCTTAAGAATTCTGTCATAGGCACGGGCCGACAGTTTCAGCATATCCATGGCTTTCTGAAGCAATTGTTCCCCTTCAGGTTTAAGCTGACAATGCTTTTTCATGAGAGCCGGTGTCAACTGCGCATTGCACGAAATCTGGCTATGATCCCGGTATCTGTTTTGCTGAATTTTGCGGGTAGCAATTACCCTCTCGCGCACAGTCTGCGATGGTTCACTTTTCTTTTTGTCGGTGAGACTGCTGAAAGGCACGGGTGTCACTTCTATATGAATATCAATACGATCTAGCAGCGGACCTGAAATACGGCTCAGATAGCGGCGGATACTGCCTGGTGCACAGGTGCATTCCTTTTCAGGATGATTGTAAAAACCGCATGGACAAGGATTCATGGCCGCAATCAGCATGACCGATGCCGGATAATCGACGGTGAAACGGGCGCGTGATATTGTCACAATGCGGTCTTCGAGCGGCTGCCTCATGACTTCAAGGGCAGTGCGTTTGAATTCCGGGAGCTCGTCGAGAAACAAAACTCCGTTATGAGCCAAACTGATCTCACCTGGCTGTGGATAAGTGCCACCGCCGATCAAAGCCACATCGCTGCACGTATGATGCGGGGCTCTGAACGGTCTGCTTTTCAGCAGTCCGATACCCTGTGGGAGTTTGCCTGAGACCGAATGAATCTTGGTTGTTTCAAGCGCTTCGTCGAGCGACATGGGTGGCAATATGGTGGGTAAGCGACGGGCTAGCATAGTCTTTCCACTGCCAGGCGGACCGATCATAAGAACATTATGCCCGCCAGCAGCCGCAATTTCCATAACACGTTTCACATTTTCCTGACCTTTCACATCGCTGAAATCAACAGGGTAGGGTGTGCCTTTTTCTTCATTCATTGTGTAGCCAGACGGGCAGGGAAGCATATCTGTTGTACCCTCGAGAAACTGCACCACCTGCCGGATATCGTGCAGCGGATATACCTGTAAACCCTCTACAACCGAGGCTTCATAAGCATTTTCGGCAGGGACGATGATACCTTTGAAATTATTTTTCCGGGCTTCGATGGCGGCAGAAAGAACGCCTTTAACCGGAGCTATGGTTCCGTCGAGCGAAAGCTCTCCAACAATCATAATTTCAGACAGGCGCTCGCTTTCTATCTGATGGGAAGCAGCAAGAACAGCAATTGAAATGGCCAGGTCATATGCAGAGCCTTCCTTTTTCATGTCTGCCGGTGCCAGGTTGATAACCACTCTGCGACCGGGATAGCGATAGCCATTATGTACCAACGCTGAGCGGATACGTTCAATGCTTTCCTTTACTGCATTGTCGGGCAATCCGGCAATGAAAGTCTTTGTTCCGGATTGAATATCCACTTCAACCGAAACGGAGTAGGCCTCGATTCCCTGAATAGCACAGCAAAAAGTTTTAACAAGCATAAGAGAGTATCTGACAACGATTAACAAAAATAATCAATTACTTTGTTGCTTTTCTGCCAAAATGGAATTAATTTTGTAGAAAACGGCAAAAAATTTTATGAAACGCTTTTTCAATATTTTCCTGATTGCTGTAATGAGTGCAACAATAATGGTTGCCTGCCAGCCCGATGAAGACGATGATGATCCGACCGACCCGCGTGTAGATTATCAGGGAGTCTGGCTCTGCAGTGAAGTTGGAGGCCAGTCCTACACTGTAAATATTTCAGTCGACACAACAACTCAAACGCAAATCAAATTATTCAATTTTCATCATCAGGGGTTTGAGGAGAAGATTAACGCTGTTGTCTCAGGCGCTTCACTTACCATCAATCCACAGACAATGTGTATGGGCACACTCACCGTTGAAGGTACAGCTACCATGCAGAGCAACAAAACCATCATGAATTTTTATTACACGGTAAACAACGGCGTGGACCTTGACACTATTCAGGCAGAGTACTCAAAACAATCATCCTGAGAAAACTACTTCTGATCCTGCAGCTTCGTTTCCAAAACAATCAGACTGTCGAGCGCCTGGTTTGTTATCTGTTTCAGCTTTTCGGGCTGGGCTGACCAATACTCATAGGAGTGTGATATTTTCAGTGTGTCGCAATGATGTTTTTGCAGCATTAGATCGTAATAATGCGTTGCATACAGCGAAACATCCTTACCTGAGCGCTCTATCTGCCGGATGGAAGCTTCGGTTAGATAAAAATCAATCAGCAATATTTTCATTGAGTCTTCTGCAAACACAGAATCAGCGCTGATTTCAGTTGTTTCTTCTTTAGAAGAACAAGCCGCAGCAAGTAAAACAATGAGTGATATGGAGATCAGCTTTTTAAGCATGATGCAAAGATACAAAACAGTGGTGAGTTGTCAGTGGTCAGTTGTGAGCAAGGTCAAGGACAAGGTCGAGAGGATTTTTCGTTACGAGTTACAGTCGTTACAAACGTTACAAATATTCACTCATCACTTATAACTCATAACTCATAACACATAACTCATAACTATTGTTGCATCATATATTCCCACATTTCCACATCATATCATGCGATATCAGAAAGGGAAAGACCTTTGAAACGCTCTTTTAGAGCGGTTTTCAGACACGCGTTTCCGGGTTTTGAAAGTGTTGGATCATCTGTGCAGATTTGTTCAGCTGTTTGTCTGGCAAAGGTGATGATGTGATCGTCGCGCACAACATCGAGGTGAACAAATTCGAATTCTCCGCTTTGCCGGGTGCCCATCAGATCGCCGGGACCGCGCAGTTTCAGATCGGCTTCGGCAATTTTGAAACCATCGGTTGTTTCGATCATGGCTCGCAGTCTGGTTTTGGCATCGTTGCTAAGATTTTTCCCACCAATCAGAATGCAGTAGGATTGAAACTTCCCGCGTCCAACTCTTCCGCGCAGCTGATGTAACTGCGACAGTCCAAACCTTTCGGCATTTTCGATAATCATCACAGATGCATTGGGGACATCAACACCAACTTCAATAACCGTGGTTGAAACAAGGATGTTTGTTAATCCGCGGATGAAGCGCTTCATGACAAAGTTCTTTTCATCCTGAGGCATGCGGCCATGCATGATTCCGACTTCGTATCTCGGCATCGGGAAATCACGGATTATGCCTTCATAGCCGTTTTCGAGCGCAACAAGATCTAATTTTTCCGATTCTTTAATGAGCGGGTAAACAATATAAATCTGCCGCCCACTTTCAATTTGTTTGCGCATCATTTCTATCACCCAATAGCGCTGATCGTCGTAATAGAATTTGGTAACAATTTCCTTGCGTCCGGGCGGCAATTCATCAATGACGCTGACATCAAGATCGCCGTAAAATGTAAGTGCCAATGTGCGTGGAATGGGCGTTGCGGTCATCACCAGCGTGTGGACCATTTCCGATCCTTTGGAGTGGAGTCGCGCACGCTGCATGACCCCAAAGCGGTGCTGTTCATCAATGATTGCGAGACCAAGATTTGAAAATTCAACGGGATCCTCAATCAGCGCATGTGTGCCGACAATGATATGAACCGAGCCATCAGACAGCGATTTAAGAATTTCCTTTCGGCCTTTTGTTTTTGTGCTGCCGGTGAGCAATTCAACACGCAGCCCAAGATCGGTAATCCATTTTGAGATGGTGGCAAAATGCTGTTGGGCCAGTATTTCAGTGGGCGCCATCAGGCAGGCCTGATATCCGTTGTCGATGGCCAGCAGTGCTGCCATCATGGCAACAACGGTTTTGCCGCTGCCGACATCCCCCTGTAACAGTCTGTTCATGCGGTATCCGCTGCCAAGATCGGTTCTTATTTCGCGGGTGACTCTCTTCTGCGCCTCTGTCAGAGCGAAACTCAGCGATTGATTGTAAAACGCATTGAAATATTTTCCGACTTCCCTGAATACAATTCCGGTCGGTGTTTTCTTTCGGTTGTCGGCGTTTATCTTATGGCGGAGCTGCATCAGGAGCGCTTCTTCGAAGCGGAATCGTTTGAGACTGCGGTCAAGAATATTTTCATCCTGAGGGATATGAATGTTTCGGTACGCCTCATTTATGCCGGGCAGTTGGAGCGATTTCAGCAAATGTTCCGGCAGCGTTTCCTTCATCTGCCCGTTTGTTTTATCAAGTGCTGCAGCAACAAACAAGGATATGGCCTTGGAGTCGATACCCTTCGTTTTCAGTTTTTCCGACGTCTGATAAATGGGCTGAAACCGGCCCGAGAAGGGCAAGCGGTTGAATTCATCCGGTGTAAGAATCTCGGGATGCGCCATGTAGAGCTGTTTGCTGAAAAGCCCGACACGTCCGAAAATATAATATCGTGTACCGGTTTTGTACTTCTCGGTGACCCATGAAAAAGTCTGAAACCAGATGATTTTTATGGAAGCTGACTGGTCGAAAAGCAAGGCCTCGA
>CAZJOL010000053.1:0-2469 GCA_964547605.1 uncultured Bacteroidaceae bacterium
TTACGGGAACAACATCTGGATTGATGATGTTGAACTCACCACGGCTGCCTGTACAATCGGCGATGCGGGAACAATGTCAGGAACTTCTCCTGTGTGTCAGGGTCAGACCGGAGTCACTTATTCCATTGCGGCTGTAACCGGCGCCACTACTTATGAGTGGAGTGTTCCATCAGGTGCAGCCATTGTCTCAGGCAACGGCACCAACATCATAACAGTCGATTTTTCAACATCAGCATCATCAGGATACATCAGTGTGAAACCAAAAAACACCTGTGGCTACGGAGCTTCATCGTCGGGTGGAGTGGTTGTAAACCAGCTGCCGGGAGCGCCGGATGAAATTGTTGGTGTTTCCACCGTTTGTCAGGGACAAAACAATGTGTTGTTTTATGTTCCCGAAATCTGGAACTATCTGACTGATCAGGATGGCTATGTCTGGACATTGCCGGCAGGCGCGACAATCGCTTCAGGAACCAACACCGATTCGGTTTATGTGAATTTCTCTACGTCTGCTGTATCAGGAAATATTTCAGTTCATGGCAATAATTCATGCGGAAATGGAGCTGAGTCGCCGTTGTTTGCAATTACTGTAAACCCTGTTCCTGCGCAACCTTCGGCCATTACAGGCAACGCATCGCCTTGTCAGGGTGTAACCGGGCTTACTTATTCCGTAACCAATGTATCTGGCGTCACATACACCTGGACTGTTCCTACAGGATGGACTATTACGGCAGGTCAAGGCGCCAACAGCATTACAGTCACATCAGGTACAGCATCAGGAAATATTCAGGTGACACCTTCGAATGCATGCGGCAATGGAACCGCACAGACGCTGGCCGTAACAGTTTCGGCTTTACCTGCGCAGCCTTCAACCATTACCGGTGCAACATCACCGTGTCAGGGCAGCAGTCAGCCATATTCTGTAACCAATGTTGCCGGTATTACCTATACCTGGTCATTCCCAACAGGTTGGAGCCAGACCGGCGGTGGAACGACGAATTCAGTGACAGCAACTGTCGGTACAACCGGCGGGACAATTACTGTAACACCATCCAATGGCTGCGGTACAGGGACAGCTCAAACACTTTCCGTAACCACATCATCCGTTCCGGCACAGCCATCGGCCATCAGCGGTAACACTAGCCCTTGTCAGAATGCAACAGGTTTTACATATAGCGTGACCAATGTTGCGGGGGTTACCTATACGTGGACATTGCCATCCGGCTGGTCACAAACTGCCGGAGGAACCACCAATAGTATTACTGTTACGGCCGGCACCAGTGGCGGAACAATTACCGTAACGCCTTCCAACGGTTGCGGATCGGGTACAGCGCGTACATTAACCGTGACCACATCATCAACTCCGGCGCAGCCATCGGCGGTTTCCGGAACAACGAGTCCTTGCCAGAGCACAACAGGCCTTACATACAGCGTGACCAATGTGGCAGGTGTCACCTATACCTGGACACTTCCTTCGGGCTGGTCACAAACTGCCGGCGGAACCACCAACAGTATTACCGTTACAGCCGGGACAACAGGAGGAACAATTACTGTAACTCCTTCGAACGGGTGTGGAAATGGCACTGCTCAGACTCTTGTCGTATCTGTGACACCAGGGCCGTCAATCACCGGACAACCAGCGAACAGTACCATCGGAGTCGGGGGCAATACTTCATTCAACGTAACTGCAAGTGGCTCCGGCCTGACTTACCAATGGCAGGTTTCGACTGATGGCGGAGCGACCTACAATAATATTACAGTGGCCGGCAGCAATCCGACCTATGCGGGCTGGACGACGGCGACACTTTCCCTGACTGGCGTTATTGCAGGAAACAGCGGCTATTATTACCGTTGTATAGTAAGTGGAACCTGCGCACCGTCTGCAACTTCGGGCGGCGCCCTGCTGACCGTTGACGGATCTCCCGCCATCACTTTACAGCCATCATCAGTTTCGGTCTGTGACGGAGACAATACATTATTTTCGGTTACAGCAACAGGAAGCGGACTCAGCTATCAGTGGCAGGTTTCGACAAACGGCGGAACAACTTACAATAATATAACTGTAGCCGGCAGTAATCCGACCTATGCTGGCTGGAACACCAACACGCTTTCACTGACTGCCGTCGATATTCTCAACAACGGATATCTGTACCATTGTATCGTTGATAACGGCGTACCACCTGTAGCGACATCCAATTCAGCCACACTTACGGTGAATGATGTTCCTGCCCAGCCTTCGGCCATTACCGGAGTAACAAGTACCTGTCAGAACATCAGCGGTCTTGTGTATAGTGTGACCAATGTTGCCGGTATTACCTACACCTGGTCTGTTCCTGCTGGATGGACCATCACTGCTGGGCAGGGAAGCAACAGCATTACAGTGACGTCAGGATCTTCGGGTGGAAACATTTCGGCTTCTCCTTCGAATGGTTGCGGAACCGGAACAGCTCAGACACTTGCAGTATCTATGTC
>CAZJOL010000053.1:2569-13854 GCA_964547605.1 uncultured Bacteroidaceae bacterium
CTCCTTCGAATGGTTGCGGAACCGGAACAGCTCAGACACTTGCAGTATCTATGTCGGCAGGTCCCGCTCAGCCCTCGGCCATCAGCGGAAATGCAAGCCCCTGCGAAAGTGAAACAGCTCTTGTTTACAGTGTGACCAACGTAGCCGGTGTAACCTATACCTGGGTTCTGCCTTCAGGATGGACAATCACTTTAGGTCAGGGAAGCAACAGCATTACTGCCGTTGCCGGAACAAGCAGCGGAACAATAACAGTAACACCATCCAACTCTTGCGGTGACGGAACCCCGCAGACATTATCAGTCAGCATAGCACCGTTGCCTGCGCAACCTTCAGTCATAGCAGGAAATACAATACCATGCTCAGGCGCAACAGGACTGACATACACAGTGACCAACGTTGCAGGACTCACCTATAACTGGAGTGTTCCATCAGGATGGTCAATTACTGCAGGACAAGGCGGGAACAGCATTACAGTGACTGCCGGTGCAGTATCCGGTTATATCAGCGTTACTCCTTCCAATGCATGTGGCAGCGGCACTCAGCAGACTCTGCTGGTCAGTCCGGGCACGGCTCCGGCGCAGCCATCGGCCATCAGCGGCGATGCAGCACCTTGTTCGGGCACGCCGGGAATGGTTTACAGTGTTACCAATGTAGCCGGAGTAACCTATAACTGGACTATACCTGCAGGATGGACCATTTCCGCTGGTCAGAACACCAATTCAGTTACCGTCAATGTTGGTACATCCGGCGGTTCGGTTTCGGTTACTCCATCGAACGCCTGCGGAACAGGAACGGCACAGACAATCACGGTCAGTGTTGGCGCCATTCCCGCTCAGCCGATGATTGCAGGAAATATTGCTCCTTGTATCGGAAGTAACGAAACATATTCTGTGACGGCAGTGGCTGGTGAAATCTACAACTGGACTGTTCCTACCGGCAGCACCATCACAGCAGGGCAGGGAACAACGGCAATAACAGTGAATATCGGCAGTTTGAACGGCAATATTACAGTGGTTCCACAGAACACCTGCGGACTTGGCACCTATCAGAATCTGGCCATTATGCCTTCAGCACAGGTTACTCCCGGCATTGACCTCGGAACGGCTCCTGGCGTTTGCGATGGAACTTCCGTCAGTTTCAGTCCTGCCATAGTGAATGGTGGTTCAAACCCTGTCATCAACTGGTTCCTCAATGGATCAATGGTCAATACCGGTCCGACATATACGCTCATGAGCCCGGTTGACGGCGATGTGGTTTACGCAATACTGAATTCCAATGCGGCCTGTGTGACAACGGCAAGCGTTCAGTCTGGCAACAGTGTTGTAACGGTGTACGATCTGCCGGCTGCACCGGTCATCACGCAAAGCAATGACACCTTGTATTCAAGCTACATTTATGGCAATCAGTGGTACATCACTACTTCGGGCATGATTCCCGGCGCCTTTGATCATTTCTTTATTCCGGCTGCCAATGGCGATTATTATGTGGTCCATGTCGATTCGAATGGCTGCATATCAGCGCCATCAGCGGTGTTGAATTATGTGATAGACTTCATTGGCGAAGAGTCTTTTGTGGTAAGCGTATATCCGAATCCTTCGGGAGATGTTTTCAATATTTCATTCTCAGCGCTTCCGGTAAACGGAATCAGAGTGAGTGTTGTGAATGCGCTTGGAGAAACCGTTTATGAGTCTGTGCCTACGCAGCCGGTATTCCGGATTGACCTCGGAAACCGCAACGACGGCATCTATTTTATGAATGTGAAATCGGGCAATGAAATAATCACCCTGAAACTTGTAAAGGGCAATTAGCAGATAATCAATATTATAATGGCGGTTTTGTTTCTGCAGGACCGCCATTATTTGTTAAATTTTTCAGGATATTGAAAAATTATTAAAAAAATTCAAAATTTTTAAATCATTGACAAACAGCTTCTTAATTTAGTATGTTAAAATAAATGCACCTTCGAGAACAAAAAAATGTTGCGTGATGAAAAAAATGCTTCTATCTTTGTAACTTGAACTTTTAGTTCAGAAACCATTACCCACGAACAAACAAAAGGAGGAACGCCTATAGGAAAAAGTTGTACACTCAATTAAACAGGAGGTCACATGAAAGCCCAACCTATGAGTGATGAACTTTTGGTCCAGAAGTATATCCAAGGCGACCACAAATGTTTTCAGCTTCTCGTAAAACGGTACAAGCGTAAATTGTACGGTTACATCTATGTGGCGGTAAAAGACCCCATGGTGGCCGATGACCTTTTTCAGGAGACATTCCTGAAGGTCGTGACAACCCTGAATTCGGGTACCTACCGCGAAGAGGGCAAGTTTATCCAATGGCTCATGCGGATTGCGCACAATCAGATCATTGATTATTTCCGCAAGGGCAACAAATTCCCGCAGGCATCAACTGCCGGCTGCGAAGACGAAGACATCTTCACTTTTATTTCGGACGAAGTCCCCAATGTCGAAGACCGCATGATCACCGATCAGATTCATTCGACATTGAATTATCTGGTGGAACAGCTGCCGGATGACCAGAAGGAAGTTCTTAAAATGCGTATTTACTACGATCTGAGTTTCAAGGAAATTGCCGAAGAAACCAATGTGAGCATCAACACTGCTCTGGGGCGCATGCGCTATGCCCTCATCAATCTTCGCCGGATGATCCAGGACCGCGAAGAAGTGTTAATTTCGTGACAAAGTGCAATATTGAAAAATTTCGTGCGTTAGACAGATATAACCCAAAAATCTGCCTATGCACGAAATTTTTACACCCCAATCCCTTGTTGAATTTCTCTATTCCAATCCTGAAAATCAATACGACGAAGAAACTCTCAACGAAATCTTCGCCGATGATTTTTTGTTAGCCCTTTTCGAAGAAGAAGCCGAACGCATGCTGGCCAGATCCGGTCGCAGCTGTGAGCCATCGAAACGAAGCCTGCTGATGGTAGATCAGATGGCAGCCATGAAACCTTTGAATGCTGACGGACATCATTCTGTTGTTTTTGTTTCGTAGTTTTGCTGCATGAAAAGGATTGCAATACTGATTTCAGCAATACTTCTGCTGACATCAAACTCAATGTACGCGCAGAAGACAGAGAATACTGTCCTGCGCGTTGATTTTTTCCGTTGCGGAAATTTCAACACCGATTCCGTTGAGATAAAGGAAATGTTTTTTCAAAACAACAATTCGCTTGGACCGCAACAAATGGTTGACAAAATCAATTATGGCGAGTACATGATCGAGGCTTTTGATGCTGACGGGACATGTTTGTTCCGCCGCGGCTACAGCTCGCTTTTCAATGAATGGAAAACAACGGACGGCGCCAGAACTTCGTTTGAAAAGTTTGAAGAATCGGTGCTTATTCCATGGAATCCGACAATGAAGTGTCTGGTTTTCTCCATGCGCGATTCACTCGATGTGTGGTATATACAGAAGCAGGCCGACATTCCCAAAAACATAATGATAAAATTTCATCACATAAAGGAATATCCGGTGAAAAATATTCAGATTGCCGGCGCGTCCGAAGATAAACTTGACATATTGTTTATTCCAGACGGCTACACAAAAAAGGAAATGAATCTGTTTGCCGAAGACTGTCACAAAGCCATGGGCTATATCATGAATGCAAAACCTTTCAATGAGTTTCCCGATAAAATAAATTTCCGTGCGGTGATGGCTCCATCAAAAGAAAGCGGGACTGATTATCCGCACAGGAAAATTTTCAAAAAGACAATTCTCAATTCGACTTATAATACTTTTGGATCGGAGCGATATTTAACTACATTGTCCTATCACACCGTAATGGACGTAGCTGCCAGTGCGCCTGCCGATCATATTATCATTCTCGTAAACGATGCCGATTATGGTGGAGGCGGTTTTTACAATTTTTATACACTGGCCTCAGCGCATAACGTGCATACGTCATTTCTGATTCAGCACGAAATGGGGCATGGGCTGGCCGGTCTGGGCGATGAATATTACGACAGCGAAGTGGCGTACAATAGTTTCTACAATAGCCGTGTTGAGCCATGGGAGCCGAATCTGACCACATTAGTGGACTTCAGCAGCAAATGGGATTCCCTGCTGGTACCCGGCACACCGGTTCCAACGCTGGTTTCGGACGACAACTGCAAGAGCACCGGTGTCTTCGAAGGTGGAGGATATTCTGCCAAAGGCATTTACCGTCCGGCCTGTGAGTGCACCATGAAATCGGTAATCTACGATTATTACTGCGAGGCCTGCAAAGCTGCGGTAAGACGGATTGTGCTGTGGTATTCGCTTTAATGCATGCGGCTTGCGGCATGCGGAGCGCAATGCACAACAATCAATGCTTTTGCATCCATATAGGTCAAAAGCAGAACAACCAATATCACTGGTATTCAAACCGCTTGTAAATTTTGTCAGACAGTCCCCAGTTCTCAATAATACTATCAAACTGTGCTTTGCTGATTGTATCAGGCTTTGCATGCAGGTCACTGCTCCATTTCCTGATAACGTATGTTCTTGAAGAATCCCGAAGGATATTGTGTTTTACATAAGTCATTGTCAGGAATTGATTCGTTTTGCTATTGGAAAAATTATCTTCAATGCTGAAAATATCAAATATATCGTAACGAACAGTTTTGCTATGATGCTTTATGCTATCCTTTGACCAGGACAAATAATAATCTCTTTTTCGTGAAAAATCAATCAAAGACATTGTGGAATCAATTTGAGGTAGCTGGTGCTGACCCCAGTATTCCTGACATGAAGAGTTCGAATAATTGTCGTTTCTTCCTGATCCATTCGTCAGGAAAAATCCATTAATCAAAAAAAATACGACTGAAATTTTAAGGATAATCTTACCTGCCTTACTTCTTTTTGCTTTTTCAGACTGTGCATATAGGAATAATCCCAGAATAACTACCACCAACAGGAATACAGCAAATAGTATTAAAAACAATTCTGTTTTCATTTACTGTAATCTATTTCTTATTCCCCAGATTCTTAAAGAACTGCGGGACGCCCCATTGCTCAAGGTAGCCGAAATGCCACAACAAAATTGTTGATATCACTGCAAGAATGAAGAAAATCACAATGATTGGAATCCATGGATTGCGTTTCTTTTTGAATGGGTCGATCAGATTGAGTTTCGAATTTTCGGGCAGCGATGCGAGGTGGGTGAGGGTGCGGCCAAAAATAATATTGATGGTCAGCCGAGCGTTGATAGCCCAGCCATTGGCGTCGAGTACATGTGCCAGGTTGCGCTTGCGCAGTTTCAGAAAGGCCAGAATCATCGAAGGCAGCGAAATGGTGAGCATCAAACCGATAAGTGCCAGAGGTATTTGCCACCATTCAAGTGATAGGAATCCGGAAAGAATGGCCAGCAGAATGGATCCAATGGCACTCAATGCAATGCTTAATGCGGCGAAAATACCCGCAAATTTACCGATATCGAAGGGTGGAGCAGCTGGTGCAGACGGAGCGCCGGGTGCAGGAGCAGGAGCTGCAGACGCGGGCGCGGCAGGAGCCGTGGCTGCAGTTGTCAATGTCGCATCGGCTTTAGTCATGCCTTGCTCAACTTTACCCATATTCTTTTCTTCCATCGATTTTTCTTTCGAGGCAGCCATTTTTTCAATTTGCTTCGAAATGAATTTCGACAGTTTTTTGTAAGGCGACCAGAATGCCTGCCGGATGCTGATGGGATTATCGACAATATTTACAATCGTTGCATCCCAGTCCTGGCCTTTGCGATCGTAGAAAATGGCGTTGCGTCCAACAGTGATATCGTCGTTGTCGCCGTCGGTGAGTGCGGCCACAATGGTCATTTTTTCGCCCCGTGTGCGCGAAACACAATCACAATACAGCAGACAAATTCCGCTGCCACCGGCCATGGTAGTTTGTTTTGGCATATCGGTCACTTTGATGCACAAATCGCAGCAGCGCTGGTCGATATACAGTTCACCGGCCTGAAAAATGGCTTTGATGCCCGGTTGATAGAAATCGCTGAAGTTGACGTAATTGCGTAAAAGTGTGTGCAGATCGCGGTAGTAGCGCACCAATTGGTCAACTTTGATAATATTGTTGGCCTCGGTTTCGAGTTTCATATCCTCTGCAACAACATTCAGGAGCGCTTCTTTCAGATTTTTCAGCAAGATATCCGCTATGGTTTCAGCTCCGAGTTGCTCAACTTCGGCACCTTTTTTATCGGCCAACCATTGTTCGTAAGCTGCAAATTTCTGAGGCAGCGATTGCCATTCAACGAGTGTAAGTTCGTTTTTTTGACCGAAAAGCACTTTTACAACAAGCTCGTTGAATATTGTCATTGCTTCTCCCCATGCCGGATTGATGCCTTCTGACAGCGGCAGGTTTTTGGTGTTATTCATTTTGGCCACTGGCAAAGCCGCAATTTCGCTCAGACTTTGGGCCAGATTTTTCGGGCTAATGGCCTCGTATTGTGCCAATTGCGCATTGAGCACATCGGCCGAAGCAGGATCATATTCCGCTAAGCGGCATCGCAGAAAATAGTCATCGATTTTATCATGAACGACTTTGAAAGCTTCGAGTGCGATAGCCGTGTTATCACCGAAAGGAAGGATCTCTGCCTGATTGATTTTTGCAACCATTTGCCAGGTATTGTAATCTTCGCATTTCTGAAAGAAATTCTCTATCAACTCAGTGTCAATGCCGGGTTTACCGTTGCGGTCATCTTTCGATCCGAGACAAATAATAATGTTTTCAATCAGGGTTTTCAGAGCTGCATCGTCGGCAGAATCGGCTGTAATGATGCCGTCGCCATTGAATTTTGTGTTGGCAAAAATGCCTTTGATATCAGATGTTTCTTCAACTGAAATCTCTGTCTGGCCTTCCTTACCAAGGTTTTTCATAATCTGAAGTGCCGAGGCCAGCAATTCCTTTCCTTCTTCTGTTGAGTCGTCGATGGAGTCGAGTGGCAGTTTGCTGCGGTCTTCGAGCAGCTCATCCGGATTTATAAGAACAGAGGTAATCCATTTGCCGGCCTGAATGATTTCCGGCACACGAATGCGGCCATCATCGTCGGAGTCGATCAGATCGAGTGTGCGGTCATCGATTTCGAGGCCCGATACCGGACAACTCAGCGCCGTCCATAGCTTTTGATCGAGTGTGTCGAGCAGGGCAATGTCTTCACCCGAAACAATATTGACGCGGTTGACGCCGCCCACGCGAGAAAATTGCCAGATGTGTTCCGGCTCGCCGTTTTTGATAATTCTCGTGATTCGTTTTGCTGGATTTATGGCCATCGAAAAAATTAATTAAGTTCTGCAATGATACTTCTGCATCCGGTTACTTTATCGCCCGGTTTCACTTTTATGTTTGAACCGACAGGAATGATATGATCGACCCGGCTTCCGAAACGGATAAATCCGAGCTCGTCGCCGGCCTTCACTTTCTGGTCTTTTTCGAGAAAAGTCAACACCCTCCGGGCAGCCGCTCCGGCAATCTGGCGCACCAGAATCTGCTTTCCGTTTTCAGTGAGGATTACGGTTTCGGATTGCTCATTTTCGAGCGAAGCTTTTGGTTTTATTGCCATGATGTGCAATCCGTTACGGTGTTCAACTGAAGTAATGGTTCCGGTGACAGGAACATAGTTCAGGTGCACCGAATAGATGCTCATGAACACCGAAATCTGGATGGCTTCGCCTTCCGGAAAACGGTCGGTTTTGATTTTTTCAATCACTACCACTTTGCCGTCGGCGGCCGAAAAAATCTGGTTTGGACCGGCAGCGGAAATGCTGCGATTAGGGTATCTGAAAAACGTCATCACCCAGAAGCCCAGAACAGCCAGAACGAGCAAAATGGTGCAAATCAACCAGAACAGCTGAAAAGGTACGAACATGATTACCGCAAGAGCAATGGTTCCAAGTATTATGACTGTCCAGTTTACAATGTCTTTTCCTGCGGGGTGGATTCTCATAAGTTCCAGTTTGAAATTACATCATTGATTATCAATGCTATGCCAGTAAATGGGGCAGCAACCAACAAACTGTCGATCCGGTCCAGCACACCGCCATGACCGGGAATGAGGTTGCCAGAGTCTTTTACGCCGGCTTCGCGTTTGAGCTTTGATTCGAGCAGATCGCCGGTGGTGCCGCTCAGCACAATCACAAGCGCTATGATTCCAAGCGAAATCATATTAAAATCAAAAAATATCTGATTGAAAATCAGCAAGGTAGCTACCGTAAAAATCATTCCGCCGAAAAAACCTTCCCATGTCTTGCCGGGAGAAATGCGCTCGATCAGCTTGTGCTTTCCAATCAGACTGCCGGTGATATAAGCCATGGTGTCGTTTATCCAGATGGCAGCCAGCAAAACCAGCAGCCAGGGCAGGGAATCGGCGAAAACTGCATTCTGAATACCAATCATGAACATAAATGGTATCAGCAGATAAATGATTGAGATGGAGAAAAATGACAAAAGTCCCCGAGCGGGTTTTCGGGATATGGTGCTGAATATCAATATTATAAATCCAAGTAAAAATGGAGAAAAGAAAAGCAGCGGCGTAAATGCTTCATTGTCAAAGTCATTGTCAATAAGCGTTCGATCAAACAATGCAACTGTTATAAGCATGAACAGCACACCGATAATGGACCAGATTACAAGTAAGATCCTGTGAACATCAGTCTGCAAAAGCTTTTTCAATTCCTGAAGACCGAAAATAAAAAATGCTGACAGGGCGAGATAAAGCAGCGGCGACCACCAGAGACTTCCGGCGATGAGCAGACCGGCATAAACAACAGCAGAAGCGGAGCGGACTAAGAAATTCTTCATAATCAGAGTTTTTGTTGATTAATGAAGAAAAACGTAAACTTCCTTAGAACCGTGTGCGCCCATGACAATTTGTTTTTCAATATCGGCGGTACGGCTTGGTCCGGTCACAAATGTAAGCTGGCTGGGGAATTCCTCGGTGTATTTTTCAGTGATGGCCAGAATGGCGTCCTGAATATCAGGGAGAATCTGATTGATTTTCGCTACCACAACCAAAGCGTCGTTGGTGGCGATGCCGCGGCGGCCGCAACTCAGAAAGCTGCTGAGAAGAATACTGCCGGTGCGGGCACAGAGATATTCACATTCAGTCATGACAACCGGAGTTGCCGGTAGGTCGGCCAGATCGGTTAAAACTGCCGTTACGCCGGTATTCACAAGCGATGAAAGCTCGTCGTTGCTGCAATACACGCTCATATAGCCTTTTTCGTTCAACAGCGTGTTGATGGCAATTTTCAGTTCCTGACGGTTTTCGGAATAGTAGAAAAAACCGCCGGCGTCGGTAAAGTTTTTCGCGAATTCAAACGGGATGGCCTGTTCAAATGGTTTGAAGGCGGCCACTTCCACATTCAGCTGTTCGGCATTGAGCTCGGTTTTATTGATCAGCGCATTTCGGATGCGTTTAAGCACCTTTTCGCGTAATTCAATATGTTCGAACTGCTTCATTCCTTGGGTTTATCGGAATTATTGTCTGTATCGGAATCAGCTACTTCAGGAGTATCCTGTTTTTCACCTTCTGTTTTGGCTTCTTCGAGTTTATGTGCTTTATGCTGCTCCAACTCACGGGATGGCCAGGGGCGCGGACCAAAAATCCGTTCAACGTCTTCAGCAAAAATGACTTCTTTATCGAGCAGCAATTTTGCCAGCTCAGATACTTTCTCGCGATTGGCAATAAGCAGCTCTTTAGCACGCTGGTAGGCTCCTTCAACAATATTGTGCACCTCAGAATCAATAACTTCGGCTGTTTTTTCCGAATAGGGCTTGGTGAAATAAAATTCCTGCGATCCGGATGAATCGAAAAAGCTGATGTTGCCAAGTTTTTTGCTCAGTCCGAAATACGCAACCGAAGCATAGGCCTGCTTGGTCACTTTTTCAAGATCGTTCAGAGCGCCGGTCGAAACCTCGTTGAAATTCACTTCTTCAGAGGCACGGCCGCCCAACGCTGAGGTCATTTCATCGTATATCTGATTCCATGTTGTGAGCGAACGTTCTTCAGGCAGATACCATGCTGCTCCCAGCGCTTTTCCACGCGGAACAATGGTTACCTTTACCAGTGGATGGGCGTGCTCGAGCAACCAACTCACTGATGCGTGGCCTGCTTCGTGATAGGCAATGGCTTTTTTCTCTTCGACAGAAATGATCTTGTTTCTTTTTTCAAGACCGGCAATGATGCGGTCAATGGCATCGAGGAAGTCCTGTTTTTCAATCGATTTCTTACCATTGCGGGCTGCAATCAATGCGGCTTCGTTACATACGTTGGCAATGTCAGCTCCGCTGAAACCGGGTGTCTGTTTGGCCAGAAAATCCGGCTTGACATCTTCGGCCAGTTTGAGTGGTTTTATGTGGACATTGAAAATGGCTTCGCGTTCGTGCAGATCGGGCAGTTCAACATAAATCAGACGGTCGAAACGTCCGGCGCGCATGAGGGCTTTGTCGA
Source organism: uncultured Bacteroidaceae bacterium (assembly GCA_964547605.1). Taxonomy (GTDB): domain Bacteria; phylum Bacteroidota; class Bacteroidia; order Bacteroidales; family DTU049; genus GWF2-43-63. The sequence goes on from CAZJOL010000053.1 coordinate 13,014, forward strand.
GAATATCGGCGCGGTTAGTGGCTGCCAGAATAATCACACCGGCATTGGTTGAAAAGCCGTCCATTTCGGTGAGCAGCTGATTCAGTGTATTTTCGCGCTCATCGTTGGCGCCGGTGATATTGGCTCGGCCACGGGCACGTCCGATGGCATCAATTTCATCAATGAAAACAATACATGGAGCTTTTTCCTTGGCCTGGCGGAACAGGTCGCGCACACGCGAGGCGCCCACGCCGACAAACATTTCAACAAAATCGGAACCGCTGATGGAGAAAAACGGAACCTTGGCTTCGCCGGCTACGGCTTTGGCCAGCAATGTTTTTCCGGTGCCCGGAGGGCCTACCAGCAACACGCCTTTGGGTATTTTTCCACCAAGACTGGTGTACTTCTTCGGATTTTTCAGAAAATCGACTACTTCCACCACCTCGACTTTGGCTTCGTCGAGGCCGGCCACATCCTTGAATGTGATGGAGACCTGCGTATCCTTGTCGAAGAGCTGCGCTTTCGATTTACCGACATTGAAAATCTGTCCGCCGCCGCTGCCGCGGTTCATCATACGCATGAACAGGAACCAGATTCCAAGCACGATGGCAATAGGCAGAATCCAGTTCACCAGAATGGTGCTACCCCAGTTGGTGCGCTCTTCGGGAACAACGTTTACATGGCGGGTTTTCTCGAGTTCAGCAATCTGCTGCGGCGTTTTCCCAACCGTATCTTTGGCAAAAATCCGGTCTTCGGCTGCTGCCAGCTGTGTCTGGAAACTTTCGGGCGACAGGAATTTCATGGTGTAGTGTGGTCCCATGTTATCCTTGCCTTTCACAGCATCCTTGTAGCTGCTGTCAGT
>CAZJOL010000054.1:0-13656 GCA_964547605.1 uncultured Bacteroidaceae bacterium
TTTTCACATCGTGGATAAAGCCCATATCGAGCATGCGGTCAGCTTCGTCGAGCACAAGAATGTTGATGTTTTTCAGCGTAATATATTTCTGATTCATCAGGTCGAGCAAACGACCGGGAGTGGCAATGAGAATTTCGACGCCGCGTTGCAGGGCATTCACCTGTGCATTCTGAGGAACGCCGCCGAAAATCACGGTGTGTTCAATATTGAGATTGCGTCCGTATGCCGTAAAACTATCTCCGATCTGAATGGCCAGTTCGCGGGTTGGTGTGACAATCAGAACTTTTATGGTCTTTCTGTCAACCCCGCTCTGGTGCTGTTGATTGAGCAGTTGCAGAATCGGTATTGCAAAGGCGGCTGTTTTTCCGGTACCGGTCTGGGCGCAGCCAAGAATATCGCGGCCCTTGAGTGCGACGGGAATTGCTTCGGATTGAATGGGAGTGGGAGTGGTGTAACCTTCGGTAGCAAGAGCGCTCTTGATGGGCTCTATCAGTGAGAAATCGTCAAATGTCATGAAAGATTTTTTGGTGAGGCACTTGAACTCTATAACATAACCATGTAAAGAAAACAGTATCTCTGAATTAATTTCTGCAAAGATACGCATTAAAAAAGTAATAAGGGTGAATTTATGATTTGATGCGGAAAATAGGGGCTCCCAATCAAGTTGTCAAGGGTTGGGCGTAGTCTGAATAAATAAATCTGTTGGGTTGAGTCTCCAGACTCAACCCGGCAATTACATTTCTTAAGACTACGCCCAACCGAAAGTTCAGGATGACAGCATAAACCACAGCTCCAACATATCGATTATCTGATTACATTTGCATTCATCAATTTTTGCGTTATGAAAAATATTTTTGTTCTGATTTTTGTCGTTTCAGTATTTGCAGTTGCCTGCAATAATAATTCAAAAAACAATTCCGATGCGGAAACGAAAAACGACAGTACAGCTGCATCGTTGAAAGATTCTGTTTCAGATGAAGACCTTATTCAGGATGCCAAAATGATTGTGCAACATTTCAAAAACAAAGAATTCAGTCAGCTGGCAGAATACGTCGGACCGCAAGGGCTGCGCTTTTCAGCCTATGCATTCATTGATACAAGCAAAGACGTTGTGATGAGTGCGCCGCAGATTCGCAATATTGCTACATCAAGCGAAAAGCTTCTATGGGGAGAATACGATGGCTCCGGAGAACCGATAAAAATGACCATTGAACAATATTTCGCAGACTTTGTTATTGATGCAGATTTTCTCAAAAAAGGTGAAATAACCATAAACGAATTTTCTCAACGGGGCAATACCACCAACAATATCCGCGAAGCTTATCCTGGTTGCAAATGGGTTGAATTTTTCATCAAGGGCGAAGATCCGAAATACGACGGCATGGACTGGAAAGCACTGCGACTTGTTTTCCGTCCGGTGGAAGGCAAAGCCTGGCTGGTGGGTGTGGTGCATGATGAGTGGACCATTTGCATATTGAACATCGAACATGGAAGTGTGAATGATGAAGGGGTTTGAACACTGAACTTGTCTGCCGGTTTAACTGCAACAGGCAGTCAGGCAGTCAGGCAGGCAAGGAAGGAAGGATTGATTTAAGAATAAGGATTTTTGATTTTTGAATTGCTTTCGTTACGCGTTACAGACGTGGAATTTATCCCGCTGGAAGCGGGAATCGTTACGAAATTTCATGCGTTTTCTTATATTCTCACATACGCGAACGTGTCACGTTTTACGTGAGGGTCACATCGGCGTAGCCGCACATTTCCACATCATTGCGTATTTCTCATTTTGCATCACTTATTTCCTATTTTTTTGAATCTCATATTCACACATACGCGAAGCGACACATCGCCGACTGTGTCATCGCGTAAAACCGCGTGAAACCCGGCAAGCTGTGACAAGCTGTTTCACGTGAAGGCGCCACATTTCCACATTCATTCTTATTTCGCATTATGGCATGCATCGGATTTTAATTGCGCCAAAGCAATCATCCGCCTCGGTTTGCGAACCATCGCCGTTGGTGAATTTCTGTCCTTTTTTGCAATATTTCAAAGTACGCATCAGTACTTTTTTGTCAATGAAATCGACTTCGCGCTCTGCCGTGTACCGCATGCAGCAATCATTTACGCCAAGTGCCAGAAAAGCATAGCTGGGATTGGTGATCAGATATTCTTTTTTGTCGAGATAAAATACCTCTTTATATTTTTGGGCATCAGTATGCGATTCGTTGTTACCGGCATTAACAGTTATCTGCTCATTTGTTTCTGTCTTAATCACAGTCAGCAAGCCCTTCGAGTGATGATCTATTCCAAGTCCGTGTCCTGTTTCGTGAATCACCATGGCTTCGTAAATCGTCTGCAGAAGCGCGTTGACGACATCAGTCGTGTATGATTTTGCCAGGTCGTTTTTTGAATTCTTCTTGAAGTAATTGATCACGCCCATCTGCAATGATTTGTAACTTTCAAATTGAGGAAGCATTACAATATGGCCGTATGCCAGCGGCGAAGGATTGGCATTGCCACCCGGATCGCCATAGAAAATAGTGTTTCCGCCGGACGAGGAAGCAAGTGGACTCAAGATGAGGTACATGGCGAATTGTTTATTGTTGCGCAATGTATCGGGGGAATTTTTATTAATGCGGCGGTAATCCTTTTCAATCCATTTGTCAACAATGGCCATGGCCGGCGCCGGATCGCCGGCAAAGTCCGGCTCATTGGCACTGACCACAGTTGTCACCTGATCAGCCGGAGGAAGCTTCACCTGATCCTTGCTCAGATAATGCCAGTGACATTCTGCCGGGTTGGATGCCGCTGTATATTTTGCAAATAATCCGTCAGCATCATAGATAAAAACGTCACGACAAATTGGGCTTGTACGTACGTGCTTCCCTGCCCGCTTTGTGTGGCCGCCATCGCACGATGCAATCACATCTTTTTCGCAGATAAAACCACGGTACTCTTCAAACGCAGTCAGACCGTCGCCTTCGCGGTTCTGTCCGGATGGCAGTTTGTCTTTGTCATCGAGCTTATCGATGCCATCCACACCCATTTCCTTTTCCCATGCATCGGCAATATGATTGTGATTCTGATCATTCGGAATTTCTATGCTGTAATCATCGTCGTAGGGGCAAACCGCTACATCGCCTGCGAAAAATGAACGCGATTTCAAGATGGCATGTCCGCCGAAATCACGCGAATAAACAACAATCACCGCTTCGTTCACACGCTTCGTGGTGGTTGCCTGACTGTCGTTCAGGATTTTGATATTCGCATCGGTTTGCTTGTCCTGAGGTGCAAAATAAATATCGGGTTCTTCTTTCGGTGGCTTGTCGCCCAGAACCGGATAATTGTTGGAAATGCCCGGCAGGTGCGAAATTTTGAGCAGATCGAATGTGATGGTATCGGTTTGCTCTTTGTCTTCGAACGAGGCCTTGAAACTAAGCGGAGAAAATGATTCCGGATATTCCTCATTTCCGGGCAGCCACTTTTCATAGTCTTCCTTGTTTTCGGCTTCAATTGTAAATCCTGGTTTACGGCCGATTGTAAGTGTTGCGGAGTATCTGATTTTAGTAACAATCCGGCTGTATCCGTCATTTGATTCACTGTTGTATGAACCCGACATTGAAAACGTTTGCATGGCCGGCCTTTCTCTCAGATAGCGAAATAATACAGCAGTATCAATCCGCATAAGCGAAACATTTTCTCTCATTTCATATTTGTTCCCATCGCCTTCATCAGTCACTTCGTATCTTGAATAAACGCCGTTGCTGCCAATCCACGAACGATCTTCGGTTGCGGTCTCTGAATACTGGTCCTGCTGCGGCTCATAATCAAAACCCAAAACGTTTTTAGAATCACCTTTATCCCATTTCCATTTACAACCATTCTCAGTTATATCTGCCTTCAGTTCTGAAAATTCGCCATGAATGAAACTCAGTTCAGGCGTTCCGTTTTCAATAAAAGTGCCCTGAGTATTGAATCTGAGAAATAAATATTTGCTGCAATTCTGAATGCCTTCAATCGATACCCTGAAAAAGCCGCCCGGATGCCCATGATGAGTTCCGGTACCGGAATATTTTTCCTGATGATTCAAAACTGTTGAAAAATCCGGATCACATTCCGGTGTCCACACGCAGGGATCCTTTCCATACCGCTTCTCTTCGCATCGTCCGTTAACCGGATACAAAGGAATATTGTAATCATTACCATCCCATGCTGAAGCGCCTTCGGGGAGTGTCTTTGTGTAATTGTTGAAAAACATCATCGTTCCCTGCAAACCGTTTTTCGGCGGAAACATTCTGATCATTTCAAGATTATCATTGGTCCAGTAAACAACGCCGTTCAGACTCGTTGAATATTGCTCGGTTGTGACAACTCTCTCCTTCAATACACCATTGCAGTATTCTTCGCGGGTTTCTTCACGCGTTATTGAAATGCTTCCGGGTATCATTGCCGTACCGTGTTCAAACTGTGCGAATGAAGACACGGAAATTATGAAAAAAAACAAGACTGCTGATTTTTTCATGGCGGATATTTAATCAGTAAATATACAAATGAAACCTGAAATTTTAATGATTGAATGATTATTTTTGCAGAAATGAAAATGATGAAAGAGTTCCGCTTCACATCGAAAATCAAAAAAAATCCAACAGTTGATTCAGGCTACATCGAATTTCCGTACGACGTTGAAAAAGAATTCGGACGCAAGGGACAGATAAAAGTGAAAGCGTTTTTTGATGGTTTTGAATACCGCGGATCGCTTGTGCGAATGGGCCATCCGTGTCATATCATCGGATTGAACAAAAAGGTGCGCGATGCCATCGGAAAAGGTCCCGGCGATACTGTTGATGTGCTGATCATTGAAGATACCGAAGAACGTGTGGTTGAGGTGCCGGCTGATTTTGCAGCTGCGCTAAATAAAAATAAAAAAGCGATGGAAATTTTTGAAAAAATGTCGTTCACTCATCGCCGCGAATATGTGGAGTGGATTACTTCTGCCAAAAAAGTCGAAACACGCGAAAACCGCATTAATAAAGCGGTTGAGATGATCCTTGATAAGAAGAAATTGTAGTAACAAGTTATGTAGAGGTCACGCGTCAACGTAAAAACGTTGCAAGCGGGAGGCGCGCGCCCAATTTAATTGAGAGTGGTCAGTTGTGCTTATTACAAATATGAACCACTGCATGTTACTCACTACTGACAACTGACTACTATCTCAGTTCAGTTCGGCGTAGTCTGAAAAAAAAAATTGTTGGTCGTAGTCTGGAGACTACGACCAACAGTAAAATATATAAAGACTACGCCGAACTGAAGATTACTTCTATCTCAGTGTTCGATAAACTTTCACGTTTCCACCCGGGTCAGTGATGCGGAAAAAGGCTATGGATGCGGTTTTTGGGACAGCAGACAAATTGATTGTGTTGTATCCGGTAGCTGCTTCTGTCTCAAAACGGTAAATCAGACTTCCGGTTACATTCATTACTTCGATGCTGTAGCGGCCACTGCAGGGCGATACAAGAATTCCATTGTCGTCTGCAGTATTGGATGGAATGTAAAAATCGAAAGGAACTTTTACTTCATCATTGATGCCGGTTGCAACATCAATCTGCAGTTTTAGAATCACGGGCAGGTGGTCACTGTTGCCATACAATGCATTGAGCACTGCCGAAGGAACCGAGTTGTTGGTGCCGTCGTTGATGGAGCCGTTGTAATGGTTCCCGTCATTTCCCAGCGCTTTGTATGAGCCATCGATGTATTTTACATTTTTACTGCCTGACATAATATCCAACGAAGCCATAATATGATCGAAACGGTCATCCATACCTCCGGCGGCCGCGCAGTCATTGGAAATGGAATGCGTCGATTGCGTGTGATAGGCAGCAAAAGAATAATTACTGTTCCAGTCGCCTGGTTTGCTGATGGGATCGTAAAAACGAATGTTTGTGTTATCGTGGTTAACCAGCAACTGATAACAATCCTCATCGGAAGTATAGGTGTTGAAATCACCCATTGCCAGGTAGTTTCCGGGTTTGTTTATTGCGTCAAGATAATCCATAAGCAAAGTTACTTCGGCAGCTCTGTCTTCCGGATCTCCGGTATCATTACCCGCTTTTAAATGCATAATAATACAAGTGACCCATGCAGTATCGTGTGTGGTTGCAAGGTTAGGATCCTTATAATAAAAAGTGTGAAAATTAATATCCCGAATCGGTGTAATTACTGCATTAAAACCGTGATACACCAGCTTGTCGGTATTATAATAAACCATATTGATGATATAAGAATTGGCGTAATTAGTCCTCTGACCTTTTGCATAATTGGTTCTGCCGCTGGTGTTCATCACATTGTTCAGCAACCGATCTATAGACGTTTGCAGCTGGTTCATCTCGCAAACAGTGAATATATCAGGCAATACATAATCAATAATGGTTTTGATATACGCATCTTTATTCGTTACGTTGTTGTTCGATGCTGTGCAATAACTTGTGTAATTATTGTAATTAAGCAGATTGTACTGCATCACCGTAAGCGTGTCGGTTTGCGCGTTTGCGAAAGACAAAAGACAAAAGGAAAAAGATAAAAGTGAAAGAAGTTTTTTCATAACAGAACAATTAAATCTCAGAACCCGCCAAAGAACAGCAAATATAAGGAATTAATTATGGACATTCGATGAGATCGATGAGCAAAAAAAAGCCGCAAACGATTATTCGTCCACGGCTTTTTTAAAATAGTATGTAATTACACTCTGCTCATCTTAACAGTGAAGTGACGCATGATGGGCGCTTCATAATCGATTTTTAGTCCTTTGGTGATTGTATTACGACGATCCCAGACATTTTTGAGCGCAGTTGCCACCACATCCATATGATTGTTGGTGTAAGTGCGGCGTGGGATAGCGAGACGAACGAGTTCGAGTGCCGGATATCTGTCAATTCTGGTGTCCGGATCTCGATCAGCCAGCAATGTTCCGATTTCAACACCACGTACACCACCTTCGAGGTACAATTCAATAGCCAGTGTTTGTGCAACGTATTGTTCGCGCGGCAACGCCGGTAAAAATTTCAATGCATCAACAAAAACGGCATGTCCGCCAATCGGCTTCTGAACAGGAATTCCGTATTCGATGAGCTGATTTCCGAGATATTCCACCTGCGAAATACGGCTTTTCAGATACTCGAAATCGGTACCTTCTTCGAGACCAACTGCCAGTGCTTCCATATCACGGCCAGCCATGCCACCATAAGTAACAAAGCCTTCGAACATAATGTTGAATACACTTACTTGCTGCCAGAGTTCTTCGCTGTTCATGGCAATAAATCCACCGATATTTACAATGGCATCTTTCTTTGAGCTCATGGTCATCATGTCGGCGCATTTGTACATTTCACGCACAATTTCACGGATGCTCATGTCGGCACAAGCGTTTTCGCGCACTTTGATGAAGTATGCATTTTCAGCATAACGGGCGCTGTCGAATAAAACCGGTTTATTTACACTTTTTGCAAATTCCTTTACGGCGCGCAGATTCTCAAGGCTCACCGGCTGTCCGCCAGCAGTGTTGTTTGTAACGGTTACAATGATAAAAGGAATTTTTTCGTGCGGGTAAGTTTCAAAAACTTTTTTCAGTTTATTGATGTCAACGTTTCCTTTAAAAGGATGCATGTTTTCGGTATCGAAAGCTTCGTCGATGGTGCAATCGATGGCATGTGCCTTACGGAATTCAATATGACCTTTAGTGGTGTCGAAATGTGAGTTTCCGGGAACAACATCACCTTCTTTTACGAGTGCCGAAAACAAAACATTTTCAGCAGCACGGCCCTGGTGAGTCGGCATGAAATAAGGGAATCCGAGGATTTCGTGAATAGTGCCCTTCAGACGATAATAGGAGCGGCTGCCTGCATAGCTTTCGTCGCCGGTCATTATAGCACCCCATTGGCGGTCGCTCATGGCGCCGGTTCCGCTATCGGTAAGAAGATCAACGAAGACCTGATCGCTTTTGAGATTGAACAGATTGAAATTGGCTTCAGCAATCCATTTTTCGCGTTCTTCGCGGGTGCTGACCCGGATGGGTTCAACCATTTTGATTTTATACGGTTCTGCGTATGGTAAGTTCATAACAAGAGATTTGAAAATTTGGTAATTTGAAAATTGAAAATTGAAAATTGAAAATTGAATACCCTGTGACAGGATATACGTGCTGAAATGTCAGTCAGCAATAAAAAAACAATTGATTAAAAATCATCGCGCCGCTTGATGTTCAGAAACACAAAGCTGGCCTTTACACTGAGCGATATGATGAAAAATCTGTAATTCATAAATCTGCAGCCAAATTATACTTTTTTTTATTATGGATGAAACCTTTTCAAAAAATAAAACAGTATTTTTGCCTTATCTGCTGAAATTAGTGCCGAAAACTAAATTTTCATATATCAGATAATACGATTTCATACATTTGCTATTCTTGCCTGGTTATGAAACAAGTCGTTTCTGTGTTTACGTTTTTTCTCTTTTTCTGCAGTATTTCTTACTCGCAGAACAACATTCTTTGTGATTCAACCAATGTTTATGAAATCGTTGAAATCATGCCTCTGTTTCCTGGTGGGGATGCGGCATTTGCGGAATACCTCCGAAATGAAATTAAATATCCGTCCATTGAGTCTGACTGCAGTTTTACAAGCAGTATTTACCTTTCATTCGTTGTTGATACATCAGGGGAAACAACCTGCGCAGAAATTTTGCGACCTGAGCCGGGAAACTGCATATTGCAGAATGGCTTTGGTGATAGTCTGATTTCTTTGATATACAGCATGCCGCGATGGACGCCAGGAATGCAGAATCACCGCAAAGTAAGAGTGAGAATGGTTATTCCTCTCAGGATTGATATTGAAGAGTGATTTCTTTAATTACTCAATTTCAATTCCCTCCGCTTCGCAGAAATCTATCTGTGCATTGAAAAATGCATTCAGAAAAATGGATTCCTTCAGCTCGACACGATCGAAAAGCCGCTCCATTTCTTCAATGTCGGCATCGGTTATTGGAATGCGATACATGATAGCAACCGCATCATAATAATCATTTTCGAATGTGCGCAAATAAAACCGGAACAGATCGAGCGCCGCTTTATGGTATTCGGCGCCGCTTTCCGGGAGTTTTATTTTTTCTGTTTCCGCAATGACTTTTTCCGTAACTGCCAGCAGATTTTTATAATCTGCCAGAATGGTGTCACCATCAAATAAAACAATTCCTTCGTTGAAGCGGCTTACAGCAACATCTATCCTTGAATGCTCTGAAACAATTTTGTTGTGAAATTCCAAAGAATTCACCTGCGCAATGGAAATTCCATTGACAAATAACAGCAACAATATGGGCGTTAATCTTGACACTATTGCAAAGATACAAATTAGCTTTCTGCTTTTTATCGGACATTGACTGATATACTTCAAAATCTGTCTTAACCAACATAATTGGTGCGGCGCTGCTTTTATTATTCCAGGGACGGAGTTTATCCCGCCCAGCAGGGCCCGCGACATCTGCAGCGCTTTCAGCGCTTGTTATACTTTGTAGCTTTTTAATGCCTTCGGTCACAATTACATTTTGCGTTGTGCATTGTGCACCGCATGCCTCATGCCGCCTACCTTAACCTCGATCTTGACTTTGGCGCGCGTCTGTGACGCGTGACCCTCCAACTCTAAGGAGCTTCGCACACCTTTTCCCCGGGGCGTTGCCCAGCGCTACCAATATGTTGTCCCTACGGGACATCCGATGGTGCTTCGCAGCTTTATTTAATGCCTTCGGCCACAATTACATTGTGCATTGTGCGTTGTGCATTGTGCACCGCATGCCGCAAACCTTGACCTTAACCTCGACCTTGACCTAGCTGACAACTGATAACTGATAGCTGAATCTACTGATGCATCTCCCGTAAAAGGTCATTGATTTCCTTCACCGGATTGAAGGTGCTCAGCGGCACTTCGACAAAAACAGTGTTCCAGTCTGCCATGGCGCCGTTCCAAAGTCCCGGAAGCTCCATCGCTTTGATGTCTTTTCCTTCGAAGCTTTTCTGGGCAATGAAGCCGGTTTCGGGATCGGCAAATTCATTCAGATCAAAGGGTGCTCCCCTGAAATCATTTTTCCAGCAGACAATATCAACCGGATTGAAATGAGTCGATGATAAAAGAATTTTCTTCTGAGCCGCATTGCCTGTATCAACCTGCGAAGACTCGACAATCTGCAACGAGGTATTTCCATTCGGATCTTCAACAAAAAATAGTCCTCCGCCCGGCTCGCCTTCGTTTTTCACCATGCCGCAAACACGCACCGGCCGGTTGAAAACACCAAACAGAAAATCCATTTTCTCAAGCGGATCGGCCTCCGAAAGCCATTCCGGAACTTCAATGAATAGCTTGTTTGCAGCAAACGAAATCATATCATTCAGATCGTCTTCTTCTACGTTTCCGTCATCGAGCATGATGAGGTAAGCGTGAATGTCGTTTACCAGCTGCATCAGGCAACCACCGAGAACTTTCTTGAACCAGATGGTGTCTTGTCTGTGCCAGTCCGGAACAACGTTGTCAATATTTTTCAGAAACACCATTTCGGCTTTTATGTCATTCAGGTTCTGCAGCAGTGCACCATGTCCGCCTGGCCTGAACACCAGTCTGTCACTGTGATCGCGCACAGGGTTGTTTTCCACATCAACAGCAATCGTGTCGGTGCTTTTCTGCTGAAACGAATGCGAAATTTTAATGTTGATGTCACACTTATCTTTCAATTCCGAAAGAATCCTTTGAGTATGTTTTTTGAATTCCTTAAGGTGTTCCGGGCTGATGGTGAAATGAATATTCAGTGTATTGTTGTGCCCGACAGCATGGGTAAGGCCTTCGTAAATCTGCTCTTCAAGCGCTGTTCGGGAAAATCCTTTGTATCGGTGAAATGGAATAAATGCCTTTGGTTTTGATGCAAAATTCAATCCATCTTTTTTCAGAACTGCATCGAGAACCGGCATCCAGTCTGATTTTGCAAGCAATGCATCCATATCCTGACCGGCATTTTTCATTACATCTTTCAGCTCATCGTAAAAGGCAAACTTCTTTAGATTTTTCAGAAATTTATCGGCAGCTGCAGGAATGTCCCAGTTGTTCTTTATGGCTTCAACAGCGGCAAACAAATCCCTAAACATTCTCGTTGCAGCACCCGATGCAGGTATAAACCGGGCCATCTGGTAATCCGAAGCATTTTCATCAAAAAGATTCACCAGACTTTGCTGCTCTTTTTTGCTGTATGAAAATATTCCCTGATCGGTTGTTGCCGCAGCAATCAGATTAACCGGTGAAAATCCGCTACGGAAGCCGGCCAGCTGATTTTCAATCTGCGGAATTGTCAAACCATGATCTTCAATCTGTTTTATATCGGCTGCTGAAAAAGCGATTTTTGATTTCATGTGTTGAAGTTTCATATATGAAAAAGCCGGTTGAGTAATGAAGTCAACCGGCCGGAATAATTAAAGAGTTTTACAGACCAACAACGGTGATGTTGATTTCACGCGGGTTGATGGCCATAACGGGAATAAGGGCGTCGTTGAAAATGATCTGCTCATCCCAAGGATTGAGAATGAAATTGGGAACAATGCTTGAATCGGTGTTTGTCATGACGAGAAGCATGTCAGCATCGATCTTGCGTGCATAGTCAATCACCTGTTTGGCGAAGCTGCCTGTTTCGGGAATGATTTCGGCTTCGTATTTCACTTCATTCTTTTCAAAGACTTCCACAACCTTATTGAGTACCGCGCGGATCTTGGCTTTGTACAGCTCATCGTTGAGATACATGGCCTTGACATAAATGGTGGCATTGAACTGCTTGGCAATGTAGATGGCCCATTTGATTTTCTGGCGTGACTCGAGAGTGTCATCAATCGGAATGAGAATGCGGTTATAACCTTCCCTGAAATCGCGTTTCTGAACAATGATGAACGGGATGCGGGTTGAGGTGATAACTTTATGGGCGTATGAGCCGAAAATATGCTGAATACCTTGTTTTCCATGGGTTCCCATGACTATGAAGCTTGCTCCGACTTCTTCGGCCGTCTTTCCGATATCGGTAAAGATGCTGCCTTCCTTGGCTTCGAATGAGAATGTAACTCCGTATTTGTTGGAAAACTCATCTACTTTCTCCTGCAGACGTTCTTTCACGAGGTCATCGGTCACTTTGTACACGTTGAGAAGTGCTCTGGTGTCGCGGTTGATGATATGAAGCAGCTGAACTGACCATCCCTGATGCTTTGCCAGACCGGCAGCGTGATTTACGGCACATTCGGCCACATCGGTAAAATCAAAAGGAACAATGACGATTTTGTTTCTCGATTCCATATAATTTGTGAGTTAAATGATTATTCTGTTTTTTGCAAAGATATAAAAAGGAACGACAAAAATTACTTTTTATTGACCAGTCTGATCAAATATTCCAGATGTCGTAGCTTTTTTTCTTCTCTTTTCATTGTGGCGGTTTTTGTGAAATAATGATGCTGTGAAAGGAAATCAATCTGCTGATAATACCATTCTTTAACTGTCAGTTCAAGGCCGTACTCCTTCCACTCCCGGCGCAGATTGCATCCGATAATGAAGAAATCGTCTCTGCCCAGGTAGTCCAGATCAGCATCACACATGATACTGTCGAGTTTATCAACAGGTTTCTGCGGGATGGAAGTCGACATGATGATATGTGCAATCATCATGATTTCGGATTGTGTGTAATTGAAGCGTGGGAGTATGTTCCAGCACATGCCGGCCGAAATATCCTCATTTGCCTTGTAGCGGATCAGAAAACCAACATCGTGAAACAAAGCAGCAGTCATCAGTATGGTTTTATCCATACCGGCTACTCTTTCAGATGCGGCAATTTCCTCTGCAGCCCGCATTACGTCAATGGTGTGATGAATACCGTGATAAAAGAGATTGGGTGCCAGTCCCCTCCTGAGCCGCTGCATCATATATTCTTTCACCCTGTCGAAATCCATTGTCAGAAATTTAAAAACCTGAGTTCGAGTAATTCATTGTATTTTTCCCAGAAAGCTTTGTTTGGTCGCTGCATTTTGCCGTCAACACTGAGCTCGCGCTTAATACCATCAACAAAAAACATATCCACTTCGCCTTTGTGCTTAATGGGTTTCTTGCCGCGATAGGTCAGATCGAAAAACGAAGAAACAAGTTCGGCGGTTCTGTTCGAAATATTGATCTTTCCCGATTCACCGGCATCCTGCAAACGGCTGGCAGTGTTCACCGTGTCGCCCCAGATATCGAAGGCGAATTTTCTTTTGCCTACCACCCCGGCAGTAAGCTCGCCGGTGTTGATGCCGATTCTGAGCTTCCAGATGCTGTCGGCAGGATTACGCGACCGCATCTTTTCCATAAACTGCTGCATCTCCATTGCCGCTAATGTGGCATCCACCGCATGAGTCCGGTTGCGGACAGGAATACCACCGGCACTCATATGCGAATCTCCGATGGTCTTTATTTTCTCCAGTTTATTTCGCGAACAAATATCGTCAAACTGTGTGAAGATCTCATCCAGCTTCGATACAAGCTCTTCGGGATCCATCAGCTCTGAAATCGATGTGAAACCGCTGATATCGGTAAAAAGAACCGATACGGACTGATAAAACTC
>CAZJOL010000055.1:0-10727 GCA_964547605.1 uncultured Bacteroidaceae bacterium
TCTACTCTTAACAACTTACTCAAAGACCATTTTTATTGCATGGATACTTTCAACTCGCGCAGCGATTTGCCGCATGCTATTTTATCCACACCAGATTGCGCTCTGATTTGTAACTCAGATAAATGATATCGCTCTCAACAAAATTGCCGGATAAGGGAATCGAGTCAACTTTATTTTCTTTAATGATGTGTGCAGCAGCGTTTAATTGTGTCTGCTTTGTATCCGGCTCAGGAACAGTATTGTGAAAAATTCCGGTAGACCAGAAAGCTGTGAGATGCATCAGAAAAATGAAAATACCGATTACATATCCTGGCTTTTTGAAAACATCCAGCAACTTTGCAAACAGCGCTGCGCCTGCCAAAGCAATGAATGGGGTAAATCTGGCTGTGTAGATGTAATGAATTGAACTTGCACTCAGTACTGCGATAAAAAACAGCAAAGCTGTCCACAGAGCGACTTTCTGAATGGTGAAATCGACCGGACCACATTTTTTTCTTGCGAAAATCAGGCAGACCATTGCCATCGAAACAACTATATAGCCCGGTCCGGAAAGCACATTGTGAATTTGATTCAGTACCATCAACCATGTTTCCGGATTAAGCACATCGTAGCCCATGTCAGTATATTGAGAACCAAAAAAACCACTCCGTTCAAGAAAGCGGATTCCGAGTGCTCTGTATAAATCATTGATTCCGCTGATGGAAACATACTGTACAAAAACCGCAGCTGAAGATAGAATGACAGAAATTGTCAAAATAATTATCCCATAACGTATATGAGGTTTTTTCAGCTGCCTGAAATAGACAACAAACATTGCGGCAACCAGTGTAAGTCCCATCCAGTCGGTGGCAGCGAGCATTGCTGCTGACATAAACAACAGCAATCGTGCAACGAGAACCCGGTCCGACTGCAGATAGAATGTCCATGCAGCCAGAGTGGTAATCAGAAAAAACTGTCCCCAGATTTCACTGAAGTTGTGCTGGCTATGTGCATACAGGTTTACGGGATTCAGCAGATAAAAAGCCAGTACAGCCAGAATGGTCAGGTGAAGATTCCTTGTATTGTCCTGCTGCGATATCCGGCTTACAATCCAGGCCAGCAGGATGGCTTCAATCAGGAAAATAAAAATCAGAATCCATTGCAGTGATGCCTGTTTTATTGGTAAGCCAAAGGCTTTTAAAACCGCATAGTTTGCAATAAACGCAAAAGGCGGATGGGAGATGTAATAATTGTTTCCGTCTTTATCTTCGAGCCGTTTGTAATAATGATTAAACTTTTTTGCATCAGGCCAGGTTTGTACCGGTGCTGCATGATAAGCGTCAATCCCTTTCTCATCCCACATTTTCAGTGTAGTCATCATGAAAATATGAGCAGTATTTGAATGAAAAGTTTCAGAGCTGATTTTCTGGAACAGAAGCCAGAAAGCAAGCAATAAAAGACCGAGGGCAGGTATGATCAGGCGAAGTCGTTTCAAGACAGGCGAATTACATCAATCCCAGTTCCAGTCTGGCTTCGTCAGTAAGGCGGTCGGGATCCCAGGGTGGATCGAATGTAAGTTCCACCCAAACGCTTTTTAACTGCGATACTGTTTCCACAGCCGTTTTAACTTCGACCGGAAGTGTTTCGGCAACAGGACAATTGGGAGCAGTTACGGTCATCAGGACTTTTGCATTCATTTCAGTATCGACAGTGATATCGTAAATCATTCCCATATCCCAGATGTTTACTGGTATTTCGGGATCAAATACGGTTTTGATGCGTGAAATAATTTCCTGCACAATCGGGTTGTTTGTATCCATTTTTATGCTTGTTTTTCAAATTTTGTTTTGAATGCCAGTGCATACAGTTTCATCTGCTTGATCATGCCATTCAGTCCATTGGCACGGGTGGGCGAGAGGTGTTCGCGCAAACCGATGTCGTCGATGAATTTCATGTTGCAATTGATTATTTCATCCGGAGCCGATCCTGATAAAACGCCGATGAGAATGGCTGCAATACCTTTGGTAATAAGCGCGTCACTGTCACCTTCGAAAAATACTGCACCGTTGTCATACGAAGCAGTGATCCAAACCTGAGACTGACAGCCGGATATGAGATTGGAAGGATTTTTCTTTGATTCATCAATGGCTGGCAATGATTTTCCGATTTCAATAATGTAATTGTACTTATCGAGCCAGTCTTCGAAATTTGAAAAGCCGGCAGTCATTTCCGCCGTTTTTTCTGCAATGGTTTTCATTCAAAAATGGATTTTACTTTGTTGAGAGATTCGAAGAAATATTCAATTTCTTCCATTGTATTGTAAAGCGCAAACGAAATGCGCATGGTGCCTGTGATTCCGAAATGTTTCATCAGCGGCTCTGCACAATGTGTTCCAGTGCGGATTGCAATTCCCAGTTTATCGAGCAGCGTGCCTGAGTCGTATGGATGTACACCATTGATGAGAAATGAAATCACCGCAGACCTTTCGGCATCCGGAGCAAAAATGCGGATATTGCCTGTTTCGCGGAATTTCCGCATTGCGTATTCCGTCAATTCATGTTCGTATTCTCCGGCATTTTTCAACCCGATTTTATTCAGAAAGTCAATGGCGGCCTGTAACCCAAGAGCACCGGCCACATTGGGCGTTCCGGCTTCGAATTTATATGGAAGTTCATTGAAGGTGGTTCCTTCGAAACTAACATTTTTTATCATTTCGCCACCCGACTGATACGGTGGCATTTTATCGAGCCATTTCTCCTTGCCGTACAGCACGCCGGTTCCCATAGGGGCATACATTTTATGTCCTGAGAAAACCAGAAAATCACAATCCAGCGATTGAACATTAATCGGCATATGTGCGACCGACTGTGCTGCATCAATCAACACCGGAATATCCTCTGAATGTGCAAATTCAATGATTTGCCTAATGGGGTTGATAACACCCAGCACATTACTTATATGTGCAACACTAATGAGTTTCGTTTTTTTGTCGGCCAGCGATTTCAGATGCTCAACATCCAGGATTTCATCCGGAGTGAGTCTTGCAACACGTAGTTCCAGTCCCTGACGTTGACAGGCCAGTTGCCACGGGACAATGTTGGAATGATGTTCCATGGCGGTGATAATGATATTGTCGCCTGGTTTCATCAGGGATGTGAACGATGAAGCAACCAGATTGATGCTTTCGGTGGTGCCGCGTGTAAAAATAATTTCGCTGTCGGAAGTAGCATTGATAAACTGAGCGACAGACTTGCGTGCATCTTCAAAAGCTATGGTCGATTGCGTTGAAAGGTAGTGAACACCACGGTGTACATTGGCGTTGAGTTCACGATAGTATGCCGCTTCAGCCTCAATGACAGATACCGGCCGCTGAGTTGTAGCGGCATTATCAAAATATACCAGCGGTTTCCCGTTGACCTGGCGGGAAAGAATGGGAAACTGACTGCGGATTTCGGACAGTATTTGTTTCATGCGGCAAAGATAAGAATTTTAACGGCGCCTTACGGTTTACACATTATTGATATCCATGTTATATATCAGAAAACATCAATGTTCAAAAAATTCCTTTACTTTGAAGAAAAATTGAAGAATGAAAAAGTTTTTACACATTTCGCTTGCATTCCTGCTTCTCAGCAGTTTATCGATTGGAGCTTACGCAGAAAGCACCGGAAAGAAGCCGGGCAAATTACTGAAGAAATTTGCAGCACGCGTCGAAGCGCATGATGTAAAGGGAGTTCTTGCCTTGCTCGATGGATCATACAAACAGGTTCAACTGATCGGAATGCATAAAAATGACACAACGAAATTCATCAACGAACTTTTTTGTGGCTACAGCACAGCAGACAATAAAACTTTCAGCTGTGCCAAAATCAATGACATTAAAAAGTGCTCATTCATGAAACTTGGTAAATTCGACAGCGACACAAAAAGTCCGGCCTATGCATCGGTGAATTACAGGATTGACACCTATGATGGTCAGAAAATAAAAATCAGTCTTGTCGTAGTACGGATTACAACAAGTTCCGGCGTTTTATTCCGTCTGGCAGGTGCTGTCGGTTGATCAGGAAACAAAACTTTATTTCTATGAGTGACGTCAGGGAACTTAAATGGGTTTATCTCGACAAAAAAACACGGATATCGGCTGTGGGACAGAAGATTCCAATTTTCACTTTCTTACTCTTTTGGGCTGCATTGTTCGGCCTGATGGTTTACATGTGCATTACCGCTTATTATCTGGTGTTTCTCATTATGGGACTTATATTTGCCCTGTGCGGATACCTGACCTTTCGTTCACTCCGGATTATGCGAAAAGTGTATGCCGATGAAAATCACATGTACATCCGACATGGTAGTTCGGAAGAAAAAATTCCATTTGAGCTGATTTATGCGGGAAGTAAACCGATAATCAGACTGGTAGCGGCTCTCGAGGCGGTCAAGTTTTACTATAAAACCGAAACCGGTGAAAAGAAAGTGGTGAAATTTGTTCCTGCTCAGGTCAATCAGATGTACAATCAGTTCATCGATGCCATTGCGGCCAAAAACATCAGTGTGAAAATAAAGCGAAGTTTTCTTTGAACAATCCCAAGCCCTTAATCAGTGCGCTTTTGTTGAAATTTTAAAAGACCATCGACACATATTTTTTTCTTCGACGTAAAAAAAATTTTACTTTTGCACAAAATCAAAGGTTCATGAAAGACAATACAACAATCTCACGCTTATTTCTTGTTATCGCCATAATGGTGGTTTTCGCTTTCCTTCGCATTTTTATCAACATGCCCAATATTTCTCCGGTTGCTGCCATTGCACTTTTCGGAGGAACACTGATCAACCGTAAGGGATTGGCTATCCTTTTTCCATTGGCCATTCTTTGTGCAAGCGATGCCGTTCTTGGCTTCTACAGTCCTTTTCTGATGGCTTTTGTGTATGGCTCCTTTGCCCTGATTGCTGTTCTTGGATTTTGGCTCCGTAATCACATGAAGATTCATAATGTGGTTCTGGGATCACTGGTGTCATCAATATTGTTTTTTGTTGTTTCAAACTTTGGTGTCTGGGCCGAAGGTCTCTGGTACCCGATGAACGTGACTGGACTTACTGAATGCTTTGCTATGGCAATTCCTTTCTTCCGCTACGAACTGGTCGGAACTCTCGGTTTCACTATGGTTTTCTTTGGTATCTATCAGTTTGCCACAACCCGTATCAGCGCTTTCAAAGCTGCATAAATAAATATTTTTTTGGAAAGGGCAGCATCGGTTTCGGTGCTGCTTTTTTTGTTTTACATAGTTTATTAATATTATAATTAATGTTAATTTTTTCGACTTGTGTCTGACATGATACAACCTAGTGTAAATTGCGGTGTCCTATAATTTTGTATTCAAATCCCGCCGTCATGAAGAAATTATTTATGTTTTTATCTGTAAGCATCCTTTATTTGGGGCTTCAGGCGCAGATCACCGTAAACACTAGCCCGACTGCCCAGCAACTGGCCGAGTTACTTGCCGGTAGCAACCTTGTTGTAAGCAATGCTACCCTGACCGGCGCTGCGTCGGCACACGGCAGCTTTACCAATGGCGGCACTCAGATAGGAATGAATTCGGGGGTTCTTCTCTCCACTGGAAATGTATCAACGGCGCCAGGCCCCAATTCTGCGGGAAACACATCCAACGAGCTTGGAACCACGGGAACGGCACAGATGACAGCTCTGGCGGGAGCAACCACCTATGACGCCATCACATTGGAATTTGATTTCAATGTGCAGTCCGATTTCATTCAGTTCAATTATATATTTGCTTCGGAAGAGTATCCGGAATATGCTCCACCCGTAAGTTCCAGCTATAACGATGTTTTTGCTTTTTTCATTTCAGGCCCCGGAATTACCGGGGAAGAAAATATTGCACTGATTCCGAATACACCAACGGCAGTGGCCATCAACAACATCAACGCCAATACAAATACGCAGTTCTATGTTGATAATACCGGCGGTACTGATGTTTCGTTTGATGCCTTCACTACTATGCTTACTGCCCGTAAGGATGGATTGACGCCCTGTTCGACGTATCACCTGAAGCTTGTGATTGCCGATGCAGGCGACCGGAAGTACAATTCAGCTGTATTGTTGCAGGAAAACAGCCTTGTTCAGGGGATTGTTGAAGTGAACACTCAGACAATCAATGCTGACTCTGTTGCACTGGAGGGCTGTATTGAAGCCAGTTTCTCATTTTCGCTCGACCAGGTTTCAGCAACAGATAAGACCATCAGCTTTCAGATTGCCGGCACTGCAACCAACGGAGTGGATTATTCTCCTATTGCATCAAGTCTCACTATTCCTGCCGGACAGACACAGGCATCGGTTTTTATTCATGCCATTTCTGACGGTATTCCTGAAGGTCAGGAATCCATTCTTATCATTTACAAGCCTGAAGTGTGTTCTGATTGGGATACCGCCTATCTTTTTATCGATGATGCGCAACCCATTACCTATTCGCTGGCGGGGACAAACCTCGATTGTTTCGGCGATCATTCGGGAGAAATTCTTATAAATGCCTCCGGTGGTTTTCCTCCATATACTTACCATATTACCAACCCATACGGGCAAATTGATGAATATACAGCCAATCCGGTGACCGGGCTTGAAGCTGGAGAATACAAAGTTTATGTATATGATTCTTATGGCTGCAAAGCTGAAGCACTGGTGGTTGGCGGATTATTTAATGCAGGCACAACTTTTCTTCCCGACGGATCAGGAGTGACTTATACCTCAAGTCTGAACATTACTGGTTTTAATACGGGTGCTACAATTACGTCACTGAGCCAGCTGCAGAATATTTGTCTCAACATGGAGCACAGCTATCTTGGTGATTTGCTGATTACACTGCAGGCTCCCGGCGGACAATCCGTTCAGCTGAAGGGCGGTGGCGGCGGTTCATGCGATCTGGGAGAACCCATTGCTACAGCCCCTGTGGATGGTTCTGCCAGCAGCACTCTGACAGATCCCGGTGTTGGATACGATTATTGTTTCAACAGTTCGCCCATGTATGGAACCATGGTCAGTGAGAGTTATGTTCATAACAGGAATTATATCGATGGACAGGGGCATCCCTATTCGGACTATTATCTTCCGGCCGGCAGTTATACATCTGAGCAGAGTCTCAGCAATCTGATCGGTACACCGCTTAATGGCACCTGGACAGTCTTTGTTACAGACCAGATGTATCTTGACAACGGCTACATTTTCAACTGGACCATCAGTTTTGTCAGCGATTTGCCCGATACGGTTGTAGTTCTCGAAGAGCCAGATTCCATCGGCATCAGCAGCTTCATCACCAATGCCACCTGCGGTGCTCCAAACGGCGCCATCAACATTTCAGCCAACGGTGATTTCCCGCCATATTCGTTTGCCTGGAGTACGGGCGCTACAACCGAAGATATCAGCGGACTGGCTGCAGGAGCGTATTCCGTGACAGTTACCGATGCGCATAGTTGTCATGATTCGGCCTTCTTTGCGGTGAGCAATACCGGATCAATGTCGCTCACATCAGTCATTACGCCGGTTTCATGCACTGGTGGCAATACAGGTTCAATTGATATAAGTGTTTTCGGAGGCACACCATCGTACACATATATTTGGAGCAATGGCGCCACGACGCAGGATCTGAGCAGCATTGCAGCTGGCAGCTATTCCGTTACCGTTACCGATGCAGGCGGATGTCAGATGGTGAGATTGTTCCAGGTCGGCACTACGCCTGCTGTACAGATATCATTGCTTAGTCAGCAAAGCGAAATCTGTTCCACCGGAAACGGTTCCATCGCGTTGTCCGCCACCGGCGGAAGCGGCTCCTATGGCTATTCCTGGAGTAATGGCGGAACAGCATCCACTATTTCCGGATTGCATACAAATACATATTCGGTTACTGTTTCCGATGCCAACGGCTGCACTGCGACTGGTTCGTGGTTCATTCCGAATGACGTCTCAAACTGCGCGGCATATTGCTATCTCAATATTGCTGAAAATGCTGTAAACAACGATCAATGCGGCCAGTCGGCGGGTAGTATTGATATTTCAATCAACGACGCGGTGCAACCGTATCTGGTGCAATGGTCCAACGGAGCTTCAACCGAAGATATTGCCGGATTGTCGCAGGGCACATACTCTGTTACCGTTACCGATGCAAATCAATGTGTGGTTACAGAATCATTCACTGTTGGCAACAACACAGGAACACTGGCTGTTTCAATCAACAGTCTCCAGAATGAAACCTGTGGCAGCAGCAACGGCAGCATTGATATTTCGGTCAGTGGCGGAGCTTTGCCATACAGTTATCAATGGAGCAATGCCGCATTGACACAGGATATTTCAGGGCTTGCTGCTGGCTCATATCAGGTTACTGTGACAGATGCCAATCTTTGTAAGGTCGTAAAAATCTATTCCATCCTGAATGATGTCGGCACGCTGCAGGTCACGGCAGCACTGACACACGAATCATGCGGAGCAGGCAACGGCGCCATTGATCAGACCGTAACAGGTGGCTTCGGAACCTGCACTTATCAATGGTCCACCAGTTCAACCCAACAGGATATTTCTGGACTTTCAGCAGGTACGTATTCCTGCACCATCACAGATGCAGGCGGCTGTCAGATGCAAAGGACATATAACATCATCAATCTCGCAGGGCCGCTTCAGCTGATGAATACCGCAGTGACTAATGAGCAATGCGGAAACGCGCAGGGTGCCATTGACATTACTGTTTCGGGAACAGGTCTGACCTATCATTGGAGCAATAGTGCTACAACTGAGGATCTGAGCGGATTGCAGGCGGGAACATATACATGCACCATTACAAATTCAAGTGGCTGCACACTCACAACCAGTCCGATTTATGTTTTCGATGCGCCCGGTACGATTGAAGTATCGACACAAAACGTGGTGAATGAAGTCTGCGGTAATGGAAATGGTTCCATCAACGTGGCTGTCAGCGGCGGCTCCGGAACTGTCACCTATCTGTGGTCGAACGGATCCACTTCGCAGGATATTTATTTTCTTCATGCAGGAAACTACACCATTACTGTTACAGATAGTGTCGGATGTTCTTTTGTGTATTCAGAATCAGTGGATAATATGCAGGGTACCATTGCATTGCAAAGTGTTATCACTACCGATGAAACCTGCGGAAACAGCAATGGGGCCATTAATATTTCTATCAGCGGCGGAGCAACACCATATACCTATATGTGGAGCAATGGTGCTGTAACGCAGGATCTGAGCGGAATTTCAGCAGGTACTTATTCAGTCACCGTGCACGATGCCAATGGATGCGGGTTGCTTCATTCTGAATCTGTAAGCAACATTGCCAATAATCTGATTGTTGAATGGCAGGTCACCAACGAAATATGCGGAAATGCTTCAGGAGCAGTTGATCTCACCGTCAGCGGCGGTACTGCACCTTATACTTATTTGTGGAACAATGCGCAGACTACCGAAGACATCACAGCGCTTTCAGCCGGTACTTATGCCTGTACAGTGACTGATAATGCGGGTTGTAAGATTCATACCGGTTCGGTTGCCGTCAACAATTCATCCAACGGAATGACTACAACTGCTGTTGTCACTGATGAAACCTGCGATCTGGCAAACGGTTCAGTTGATCTGACTGTAAACGGCGGCGCTACGCCTTTGACCTACATCTGGAGCAATGCTGCCACAACGCAGGATTTGAGCGGGCTTTCAGCAGGTACATATTCTTACACAGTGACTGATAACAACGGCTGTTCAGTGAGTGGAAGTGCGGTTGTGGACTCCACCTCCGGCAATCTGACAGTCAGTGCTGCCATTACGGATGAAATATGCAACAGCAATACAGGGGCAATTGACATTACTGTTTCAGGCGGAGCAGCACCATATACTTTCCTTTGGAGCAATGCGCAGACAAATGAGGATATCAGTGGTTTAAATGCAGGACAATATGTTTGCACCGTTACAGATGTCACAGGCTGTGCTTTGATTTCTTCTGATTTCAATGTGACAGATAATCCCGGAACGCTTACTATCAGCGGAATTTTCGTCATCAATGAAATCTGCAATCACAACAATGGTCGCATCAACATAACTGTTGCTGGCGGTACGACACCTTATACATTCAACTGGAGCAACGGAACTCACACCGAAGACCTGAACAACCTCACGGCTGGTTTGTATTCTGTTACCGTTGTTGATGCATCGGGTTGCAGTGCTGTTTCGCAGGCTGTTGTGTATGACGATAACGGTTCGTTTGGAATTACCAGCGCGGTCGTAACCAATGAACATTGCAATGATTTGTCCGGTGCGGTCAATATATCGGTAAGTGGCGGAACATTGCCATACACCTATCTCTGGAGCAACAACGCCGTAACGCAGGATATTTCAGCACTTTCAGCAGGCGATTACATGATTTATGTGACTGATGCATCCGGATGCACTGATAATCAGACATACACCGTACAAAATCAGGGATCGGATCTCGAAATTACCGGAGCTGCTGTTACGCAGGCGGTCTGCACGGCCAATACCGGAGCAATCAACATTTCATTTACAGGAGGTGTTGCGCCATATACATTTGAATGGAGCAACGGCAGCCATCAGCAAAATCTGAGCAATGTGGCTTCCGGCACATATTATCTGACAATAACGGATGTCAGCGGATGCAGCGCAACAGGGTCATGGACTATTGGAAATCAGCCCGGGACGCTCGTTTCAGCAAGTGTTTCCTCAAATGAAT
>CAZJOL010000055.1:10737-13623 GCA_964547605.1 uncultured Bacteroidaceae bacterium
AAACGGAGCCGGAAACATTCTTGTGACAACATCCGGCGGTGCCTTGCCATACAGCTTCAACTGGAACAACGGATTGCATACGGAAGACCTCAGCAACCTGCATGCAGGAAATTATTCGCTTACGGTGACCGATGTTTACGGCTGTCAGATTGTGCTTTACGACACGGTGCAGAATATCACCAGCGGAGTCAGCATTGTTCAGGACTCGTTATTCAACGAAAGCTGTGGCCAGAGCGATGGGGCAGTGTATGTCACAATTCAGGGCGGTACCGGACCTTACACATTGCTATGGAACACCGGCGCTACAACCGACGATATAACGGGACTCAGTGCGGGTTCGTATTCATTGACCGTTACTGATGCCACTTCATGCAACGTTGTTTTGAATGCCTCCATAGTTAATAACACCGGTGGTATGGCCATTTCATTCAGCAACACACAGGATGATTATTGCAACAATGCCGATGGCTTCATCGATATTGAGGTTGCGGGCGGTGCCACACCATATTCATATGACTGGTCGAATGGTGATACAACGCAGGATATCACACTGCTCACGCAGGGAAATTATATAGTTACCGTAACTGACAATAACGGATGCGAAATGTCGCAATCGTTCAGCATCGGAAACTCAAGCGGAGCAGCCATTAATGTGAGTTCTGTTATTGAAAACACCATGTGCGAAAATTTTAACGGTTCTGTGGATCTGACGCTTCTCAGCGGTTTACAGCCACTCACATATGAGTGGAGCAACGGCTCAACCAATCAGGATCTGACATTGGTCGGAGCAGGATTATATTCAGTGATAATGACCGATGCGGCTGGATGCAAGGATACAAGCGAGTTTACGATTGGTCAGGATTTCAATGAAAACCTTGATTTCTACTATGTCTGGACAGAGAATGACAACTGCTGGCAAAGTCAGGGATATGTTTACTGGGATGGATTGGGCGCTTCATATTTTACCTATTACATCAATGATGTTCCAAATGCAACCGGATATGCACCGTCGCTTACAACCGGCTGGTATGAAGTCTCCATCATGGATGAGTTCGGTTGCCGGCTCGACAGCACTGTTTATATTGACAATCTGGCGACATTCAATATTTCGGGAACCACCAGCGATGAGCTCTGCAGCGGAAACGACGGAGCCATAGATATCAGTGTCGATGGTGCAGGCCCGTACACCTACTGGTGGAGTAATAATGCTGTAACCGAGGATCTGAGCGGATTATCGGCCGGGACATATTCGGTTACGGTATCCGATGGTGTTTGCGCTGATAATTTTTCGTTTGATATTTCCAATGAATTTGATTTCACAACAAATATTTCTGTAAGCAATGAAAGCTGCGGAGATGGCACGGGCAGCATCGATCTGTTTGTAAGCCCATATGTTACCAGTACATACAATTATTTGTGGAGCAATGGTGCAACCACTCAGGACATCAATGGCTTAAATGCCGGTATTTACACCTGTACTGTAACCCGCGTTTCAAGCGGCTGTGTGCAGATTGTCAGTGATACGGTGTTTTCTGTTTCAAGCGGACTTGAGATTGCCGCCAACGTTATTTCTGATTCGTGCTCGTTGGGTATTGGAAGTTGTCTGATTACTCTTTCCGGTGGTTCAGGTTCCTATGATTACTTCTGGACGCATGGTCCTGTATCGCTCTCTCTGAGCGGAATGACAGCGGGCAGTTACTCATTCACCGCCATTGATCTGATTGATGATTGTTCAACAACTGAATTCATTGAAATACCTGATATCCGCACATTCCATGCATCTGCCTTAATTACTGATGCCACCTGCGCAACCTGCAACGACGGAATGATTGATGTAACCGTCACGGATGTGCCAGGATATACAAATGCTTACACCTACGCATGGAGCCATGGAACAACAATGCAGGACGGCGTTTCACTCACACCAGGTATTTATTCTGTTACGATTACATCGTCAAGCGGTTGCGATACGACAATGACTTTTGAGGTTGGTTATCCGTACATTGTTTCCATCGACGAAGACAATTCAGTTGAGCTGCAGATAAGTCCCAATCCGGCCGACAGAGCATGTGTCATTTCCTGGAATCTGTTTGATGATGACAAAGGTACGATCCAGATTACAGACATGAAAGGCCGGAAAATTTCCGTCTGGAAAGTTTCAGGTGAAAACAGCAAAACGCTTGAAACAGCTCTGCTGGCTCCGGGAGAATATGTTGTTGCACTGACATCCGGCGACAAAGTAATCAGGAAAAAATTGATTGTAGCGCGATAGTTTTCAGCTGTCAGCTCTTAGTATTCAGCCATCAGTAATCAGCCGTCAGCTCTGAGAAGGAGCTGTGTGGTTATTATTCTTTATTATGGCTTAATCTTTTTGAAGTGGAGTTATGGAGATGCGTGACAAATTGCATTGACAAAATTTCACCAGATGATAATCAACTTCAACCTCAGAACGTATACACAACCCCCAGACCACCACTTGCTGCATAATAGCGGTACCAGCTTTTTTCAGGAAAACTTAGTTTGACAATATGTTGCAGAAATGTTGTGTAATTCAGGTCTGCACGCAGACTCCAGCTGTCAGTAATCTTATATTGTGCAAATAATCCGGCGCCGGCGGTCATGATGAACGGACGGTCACCAATGTCAATAACCTGATCTGAATGGTGGTCCTCGTATACTGCCTGAAAATCAAAATCACACAAATGGCGTGTTGTAAAGATGTGCGATACACCAAACTGAACGGAAGGCCCGAAGCTGAATTTATCGTGACTGATAACACTGAATTGCACCTGTGCAGAAGCGTTCAGAAATCGGTAACGGTAATCATCATGTATAATACTCCCCGAATTTCGGACCACATGTTAAGTTGAAAAAAGTGATTAACTT
>CAZJOL010000056.1:0-13524 GCA_964547605.1 uncultured Bacteroidaceae bacterium
AACAAAGCGAGAATGGCCGCTTGAAAAATTGTCCATTTTTACTTGACCATTCCAGCCATAATAAAGAAGCTAAATGTTCATTTTCGAACATTTTTTGCATGTAGAATGCTAAGAATTGAGGAATTGAGGAATTGTGCAAATTTTTATTCTAGGCTATTTGGTAACCGAATTGAGCGAAAACCACCAAAAACAACTTTAAAGGCCAGAATATTTACAACGCTCTGAAATCTATCCATCGTCATGACTCTTGAAACATGGAGGATATAAACATGATAAACGTTTCATTTGTCGAGCTCATAGCTAGTGACAAACCTCAGGACATCCAGAAAGCCATATTGCATATTATAAATTTTACTGAAGAAGTTTCTGATGAAGAGTTGCCCTTAATTTTTTCGCTAATTCAACCCCATTCACAGTCAGAACATCACATACTCAAATGCTTAGCATGCGCAGCATTAAAAAAACTGACTGAAAAAAGGAACAGAATTGATGAAAACAAGACAAATGAGCGCGAACATTCAGAGCCCATCCAAACAGAAGCTCTAGATTCACAACATTACCTAATCAGCCGGCATCCTAAAATTCAAAATACACAGAACTCATCATCATTCAGAGAAATGTCTGTTACTGCAGACAAACATGAAAAAAGCTCAAAATCGAAGATATTCACTTTTATTGCAGGCATAGTTATACTTATTTCAGCGTCAGTATTAGCATTTGTTATCCTTAGCAAGGATCAATCTAATATACATGGAAATTATCCAGTTGCTATTTCGATCCAGCGTGGTGAGAAAAACATCCCTCGGGCAGGGGTAGAAATGCAAACAAAAAGGTTTAGAGTAAGAATTGAGTCTTTTGACGAAGCAAAATTCAGATATACCTCATGGCCGATTGAAAGGCCGATAACAGAAAAACCGTCTTTAATATTGACGGGTGGTAAAAAGCTGGATGATGGTTTTTATCTGTTTCAAAACGGGGAATATAGTTACAGATGCTATTTTAAGGGCTCTGCGGAAAGGCTTGAAGTATATAAGTGTAACAATCTTATCCTAAAAGAGCCAGTTGAAAGGATTAGAGCCTTAACTGCTGAAGAAATTTCGAGCACCGACTTTGAGCAAAAGCAGGGTAAAGGTGCTAACCCTGAATTGCTGATAAGTCTTTTTAAACAAAAAAGCAATCAACCATCATTAGAGCATGTTGTTGATGCTATAAAAAACGGTGCTGATGTGAATGCCACGGATAAAGAGCATGGTGAAACAGTATTAAGCCTTGCTGTTACCTACAATAGCAACTTGGAGATTATCAATGCGCTGATAGTTGCAGGTGCTGATGTGAATGCTAGAAATGATGCCGGTATGACACCTCTAATTTGGGCTGCATCATTCAATGATAATCCTGCAATCGTTAAAGCACTAATTAGAGCTGGTAGTGAATTAGAGGCTTTAGACAATTACCAGAGGACTGCTTTGATTTCAGCTGCTGCATCTAACCAAAATCTTGATATAATAACTACTCTCATAAATGAAGGCGCTAATGTGAATGCACAGCGAGAAACTGGTGAAACAGCTTTATCCGAAGCTGCTGCATATAATAACAATCCAGAAATTATCTCTATCCTTCTTCGAGAAGGAGTTAATCCAAGCACTAAAAATATTTATGGTTTCAGCGCTCTCGATCGTATTCTTGGGAATAAGGCACTAAGTAATTCTACGGCCCGTCAAGAACTAGAAGCTGTAACACGTTAAATAATATAAATTGACTTACTTTTAATCTAGAAGCTAAGTTTGCAAAAAACTCTGTGAAAGAAGCAATGAAATGATCGACATTGAATTTATTGAAAAAATAAATAGTGATAAAACGGAAGATGTACAAGAGGCACTCTTATTAATCATTGACTCACATGTTGATTATAGTGATGAAGAACTAGAATTACTTACAAAAATCATTGAACTTCATTTGCAATCCAACATTCCAATTCTCAGAGGACTTTCTTTAAGAGCGATTAATAAACTGAGTACTCCGAGAGGTGGCACGGAAAAAACAACTGCAAAAAAAACCACCGAAGACATTCCAATCAATGAACCTCAAATACTGTCTAGTTCCGGGCAAAACAATTTTGATAGCAACATTAGACCTGAAAAAACAAATAGACTAGGGATTCAATTGTGTAACCCTAGTCTACTAATAGCAAAAATCTCAATTATCATTAAAGCTCTGGTAACCCATAAAGAAGCAAAAAGAGTTTTTGTATTTGCATGTATTTTCATCATGTTAGTTTTGGCCTATTATTACGCCGAAAAATCATCAAATATTCTGGAAATTGTGAAGAATCGAGACAAAAATGCACAACCTTCCACGGAACAAATAATTTCTGCATTGGAAAATCCAGCACAGATAAATATGAGGAACTCGCAAGGCAGAACAGTTCTTATGGAAACAATTTTCAATTATAATAATGATCCTAAAATTGCACTATTATTGGTCAAGGCCGGTGCTGATGTTAACGCTATAGATGAAGATGGATATACCGCTCTCATGTATGCAGCTTCAAAAAATGAACCTGAATTGACGCGTTCATTGATTAAGGCCGGTGCTGATGTTAACGCTAGAGCTTCCAACGGACAAACTCCTCTCATGGCTGCAGTGCTTTACGGCCCTGAAACTGTTGCTGTCTTGTTAGAATCAGGGGCTAATTTGGAAGCAACGGATGAAAAAGGATTTACCCCTCTAATGATTGCCGTAGAGAAATCTAGAGAAGAAACTGTGAAATTGCTTGTAAATGCCGGAGCTGATGTTAATGCTCGATCCAAGAATGGGGCAACGGCCTTAATGAAGGTTGGAAGGCTTAACTTCGGAACAGCAAGTAAAGCAATCTCACTTTTAGAAATGGGCGCCGATATAGATGCCCAGGACAATTCAGGGAGGACCGCTTTGATTTCCGCTGTGTGGTGGATAAGCACGTACAATTATCTCTGCAAGGGCGACTCAAGGAACTATAGATCATACGAGTCGGCAATAGCTCTATTAGGGCTGGGCGCAGACGGCAGAATTAAGGATAAATCTGGTAAAACTGCGTTCGATTATTTAGAAAAAGAAATTTGTCCTGATATGAATGACTATTGGTTGTTGAGCGAAAGCAGATTTAAAGAACCAGTAAGAATAGAATTGAAATATAAGAGTAATCGTAATGACAAAATGAAATTTATCATTTTAATTTTTATAATATTGTTAATACCAGCATACATTTATAGGATTCAAATTTTTGCCTGCTTGAATAATTGGATGACCAAAACAAAGAAAGCGTCGTAGTTGTGCAACACCCGGTCCTGCTGCTTATCCATGATAATTCGTTGCGGGTCTTTATGGAATTCAGTTCCGTCGCAGTAAATAATGAGCCCGACTGACCGGATAACAAAATCGGGGACAGAGAATTTTTTATTCTCAAGAATGATTTCTACCTGTTCTTCGAACTCTATTCCGCTGTTGATCAACTCTTCCCGGAACAGCTTTTCTATGGGCGAAGTAATTGAGCCTTGATGAGGAAGGTTATATCGGTCATGGTGCTTATTTTTCTGCAGCTTTTTGCCAACATCTTCTCCGCTCATACTTTCGCATGCGAGGCTGCCGAGTGGCGTTTTTCCATCGGGGGAAGTAAAGAATTTCCGCAA
This sequence comes from uncultured Bacteroidaceae bacterium, assembly GCA_964547605.1. GTDB lineage: Bacteria > Bacteroidota > Bacteroidia > Bacteroidales > DTU049 > GWF2-43-63. The sequence continues at coordinate 3,669 of CAZJOL010000056.1, forward strand.
GAAATTGGCGAAAAGGTCTGAATTGCCTCTAACCAGTGTTTCTACGAAAAGAAACATGATGTTCTTCCGATTGTAACTGATTTTGACGAGACCATGCCAACCCATATCTGGTTCAGGCTTGATTTTAAGGGGTCTTCGATAAACATACCTGGTGATCCCGCTTTCTTCAATCGTCTGAATATAACTGATTCTAAGCTTTGTAAACCTGTGTAGCTCTGCATCGATTTGGGCATAGCCTTGTGGCGTTCGATACTCGGCCTTTGGCGGCACATTGATATAGCCTATGTGGTTCTCTGATTCACAGACTATCTTGAACTTGGGAAAAGCTTCGTAGTCGCTGCTGCAAAAATCACCTCTCCAGTAACTTTCATTTCTTCTCATTGAGCGCTCCTGTATTTATTCACCAGTATTATACATCAGGCGTTGAATCAGGCTTCATTGACGGTGGGCGTTTATGATTTTGACGGTGCCGGGCTTTTTTAACCCGGTCGTCCTGGTATAAAAAATTGGCATTCTCGCCGAAACAATACTGACTAAAGTTTAAAAGCCCCTGTTAGCAGCAGGGGCAGTCAGGACACAGAGTGCATCACACTCTTTAGCGTTTCATCGCAAGATAATCTTCGTCTTCCGGCACCAGAAGATTTAGCATCTTTTTCTGGTGCCTCTTGTTTTCTTTGCGGGAGCGGTTTATGGCGTAATGGTTGCCGCCAGAGACAGCGTCCGGTGCCAATTAAACTGCAGCGGCTTAAGTGTCGCAACCCGGCCTGTAAAGCACATTACACAATATATCCACCCGATATCCTGCCTGGTTACCGTTATAATCTCGAAACAATTTTCCAGCTTACTTCAGAATGCTTGAATTCGCCTTCAGGCATTGAGCCGGCATTGCGTAGCTATCAGTATAGTCGCGAGTGCCGAATCGAAGACGGTGAGGTTGGTGGTCCTGATTTTTCAACACTGCGGCGCTGGGTAAAGGCGCTTTCATCTCCTCTTTCGATTTTACTCCTGTTTTTATTGGCCCTGAAGCAGTCCATGGCGGCAGCAAAACCTCCTTCAGCAATCATGTTTCTGTCTGCCTCGCTTGTAATTCAGCTTCTGACCAGGTCATTGGTGGGGCACGACACTTTATCCCCGACAATGCCGGTTACAGATAATTTAAATCAGGCTAATGGTGTGGTGTTCTCGCAACAAAACCTCAATTTTTACAACCAGGAGCACCCACCATGACAAAAACCGGCAAAAAAACACCTCATGGCACAGTTTTACACGCTTCAGAAGGCTTCTGGAGCAACCTTCTATTTCTCCCGATCCATGAAATAGGCACCAGCTGGTGCGATCTTCGTTGCGGCGCTTCTCGCGTTAAAGCTTCAGAACTGCGTGACATGCCAATTCGCGTTGTTCTGCAAGACGGCCGATACGAAGTTATCGATGGTTTCAAGCGCCTTGAGCGTTGGAAGCATGCTGGCATCGACCGCGTTCCGGTTCTTGTCGAGTGCTGTACCGATGGTCTGAGCCCGAAGCGATTTCTTCTTGAAGCCAACAGCCCGAAACGAACTATCTGCGCGGTTGATGAGGCCATGGTCATAGAATCGATGATCACCGACGATGGCCTGACGGTTCGTTCTGTCGCTAATATTCTGGGCCGTCGCAAGGGATGGGTAATCGGGCGCCGTTCATTATTACGCCTTTCTCCAGGCGCCCGGCAACTTCTTGCGTCAGGACGTATCAACCTGATGGTAGCCCGTCTGCTTACGGCAATAAGCCACAAAGACCAGGATGCTGTTCTTGCGGCTGTTGAAAAACACGCTCTGAAAATGCGCGAAATCCAGCTGTTGATTCAGACCTGGCGTGCGGCTTCAGATGAAGAAAAGCCGGGCCTGCTGGCAGACCCGCTCTTTAAAAAGGAGCAACAGGAATCACCGAGTCATTCTGTAAGGTTAAAGGCTCTGGAAGCCAAACTTTCAGCGATACGAAATGCCCTCGACGAATTCCAGGATCTGATCATACCTCAGGATCTTGCTCAGGCCGAGCAGCGGCGGTTGCAGGCGCTCTGCTCTTCTATTCAAAACCAGATTAATCAGATGGCAGATGGCATCAGGAGCGAAGTCTCTGATGTTGTGCCAGTATCGTCAGACAACCAGCAGCCGGAAGACGTTCAACCTCTGATCAATAATACTCTTGAAGTCTCTGACAATGAATGCGCCGATGAATCTGCGTTTTCCGTCCGGTTTTCACAAGTGCCATTCTGTCATCTGCCGTCATCGGGTGGTCTGGGGTGTGGGCTATGAAAACCAAACAACCAATCAGCGAATTTCTTAAAAAAGAGATACTTCGCCTTGCCGCTCATGGCTATGGCAGCCGTAACATTGCGATAAGGGTGGATATAGGGCGTTCTCTGGTGCGCCGGGTTCTTGCTGAAAGCTCGCCCGAAGCTTTAAAAGTCGGCATTTCTAGCGGTTCAAAGCTTGCGCAATTTCAACAGGTAATCACCGAGAAGGTCCTGTTGGGGCTTACCACCACGCGAATTCTGCGTGATATAAGAGATATCGGCTATTCCGGTTCCAGAACCATTCTTGGCGAGCTTGTTGCAAACATTCGCGTTGATAATGGCATAACCAGAAAACCCACAGCCAAACGGCGCTTCGAAACCGACCCCGGGCAGGAAATGCAACTGGACTGGTCACCCTACCATGTTCAAATCAATGGCAAGCGGGTGAAGATTCATGTGCTGGGCGTTATTTCCTGCTACAGCCGCAAGCTGTTTTTCGCGGCGTTCAGAAATGAGCGGCAGGCAACGCTGCTTGAGGGCATAAGTATGGCTTTCGAATATTTCGAAGGCTGTGCCCTCCGGTTGGTTGTCGATTATGTTACCGGTAACATAATCGACATTATGTGCCCAGTTTCATTATGTGGCTGTTAACTTGTTCTCCTGCAATGCCACTGGTTGGATCAGTGGCCGCAGGGAACATAATTTTTACAGGGAAGTCAGCCATTTCATGAGAGATTCGTCGTCCTTCCAGACGGCCTGTCTGTGGTGTGCCGTCGAAATATCCAAATGAGGTTCGCATTTTCGCAAAGCGGCCTCCTTCGCTTTTATTGTCAGTTCTGCGTATCGGTTTGTAGTCTCAAGACTGACGTGGCCAAGCCATCCTCGAATGACGTTGATTTCAACGCCGGATTCCAGCAGATGGACAGCCGCCGTGTGTCTAAACAGATGGGGAGTTACACGTCTTTGTCGCGCCCCCTCTTTGTCGAGGCCGGATGCGTGTCGTCGAACTATTTTGTAAATCCCAAAACGGGTTAGCGGAACCCCTGGTCGTGAAATGAATACCGGATCGCTTGGCTCTCCTTCTTTTCGTTCATCGATAAGCATTTTCAGACGTTTGGCGGTTTCCGCCCACAAGGGGCATATTCTCCATTTATCCCCTTTCCCATGCAATCGCACACGCGGTTGAGATTCGAGATCAAGATTTTCTATTCGCAGATCCGCCACTTCTTGAACGCGAGCACCGGTGTTATATAGGAACAGTAAGAGTAGCTGATCCCGCGCGGCATTTCGACCCGTTTTCCGGAGATTCTTTAAAAGGTCTTTTACCTCTTCGCGTTCAAGGAAGTTTGTTTCCGGTGGTGGAGTTCGCTTTATCGGAATCGCTGCAACACGTTGGCAAGTATCCAATACTTCAGGGCAACGATAAGCAATGTATTCAAAAAATGTTCGAATCGCCGCCAATCGTTGATTGCGAGTCCGAATGTGATTTTTCCGCCCCTTCTCAAGATGGCTGAGGAAGGCAAGAACCAGTTCAAACGTGAGGTCATTCCAGGATAGTCGGGTAATTGGATGACTTGCTTGCTTGGAAGCGAATGACAAGAATAAACGAAGAACATCGCTATAACTTTTTATTGATGCTGGCCGAAGGCCCTTTTGCGTTCGAAGGTAGTCTTCAAAGAATGAATGAACAATTTGTCCAATGGTCGGCTTCATAGCAAAGGCACCTCATGGATGACGGGATCGGCAAAAATCTCAAATCGCTGGTTGGCTTCACGAAGGAGGCCCTCGGTGATATTGAGATAAACCGCCGTGGAACTGATATCCACGTGACCCATGAATGTGGATAATTTTAGCAGTTCCGAACCAATGTCCTTTTTTGTTTTGTACCATCGAAGCAATGTTCCCACGGCGAAGGAATGCCGCAAGTCATGCAGATGTGGTGCCGAAGTTCCTGGTGATAGACTCAATCCCAATCGAGGAATGAGAGCGTGAAATGTTTGACTTACCGTGCAGGGGTGAATTTCATTTCCCCGTGTGAAAGAGAAAAATGGGGCTTCTGGCAGAAGATTCCCCATTCGCTGCATTTTGTCACTCAGAAAATCCTGTAGTAGTGATTCCAGGCGAGGTCCGAACGGCACAAGCCGATCTTTATAGAACTTGGTTTTTCGGATCAACAAAAGATGGCGTTCAAAATCCACATCAGAAACTCGGAGCCGACAAGCCTCTCCCACGCGCAGTCCAAGCCCATAAAGAATGGCAAAGATGGCGTAATAGGTTTTTCCTCTGGCGATTGCCTTGGGATTATCCGGTAGGCCCATCGCCGTTTTGAGTAAGCACTGAGCTGCCGGAAGATCAAAGATAAAAGGAAGCCTTTGAGAGGTTTGCCGCCGGTATTTGGCTCGGACGGGAGATTTTTCGATTCGTTCCTGGGTGACCATCCAATCGAACAACCGACTTGTTGTACACAGCAGGTGGTTGTAACTACGAGGCCGTGGGCGGGGTCGAGAAACGAGGAATGCATCGATGAGAAGAGAAGTAATTTCCTCGGGATGCCGAACCTCATGTTCGAAAAGATACTGATCAAGAAGGCGCAAAGCAGAATCCTCTGCCTTGAAAAGTCTTCCGGAAGCGCGTTTCGCAGCGAGAAAATCTGAAATATCCGTGGCCAAAATGCTTTCAAAGCCGTTCCACCTTGATATCATATTGCTTCCTCCCCGTCACCCAACGCTACCTGACGAAGGACTTCGATGGCGACTTTTGTATAAATCTGTGTCGATGAAGGACTCCGATGCCCCAGATAGTCACCAATCCCTTTAAGGGTCAGACCAGCATCCAATAACCTTTGTGCGCAGGTGTGCCGGAAGGTGTGGGAACCTGCTCGGGGGATCTTGATCCCTGCCTTGGCCAGATAACGAGCAGCGCAACAGGTTACTGCCGTAGGCCCGACAGGCTGGATCGGTGCCATGCTTCGAAGGAAGAGATTTCGACTTGATGACTTTGGCCGCCCATTCTTCAGATAATCAACGATTGCCTCTCCAACAATTTTTGAGAGAGGATAACCAGTGGAATGGCCAGCTTTTCGTTCAGGGATTCGCAATCGGTCGTTTCGCCAATCAATGTCATCCAAGGTCAGGGCTGCGATTTCACGAGCACGCAGTCCATAGGTAACCAACAGCAAGAGAATCGCATAATCGCGCTTTCCAACGGCACTTCGGCGCTCAACGGTTTCTAATACCCGTCGCACATCATCCCAGCTGATTGATCTCGTAAGGCCGGAAAGACGATAATTCTTGGGGGCCTCCAAGGTATTGCTGAAATCCTTGGCCAGAACTCTTTCTCTATGTAGGTATCGGATAAAAACGCGTATAACCCCGCACGTGTTCCGTAATTCAGACCAGGAAGTTACCGGGCTTAATTCTGCAACCAGGCCGCTAAGGATGGGGGGAGAAAGATGCGCAACGTCCTTCAATCCGATTTTCTTGAAATAGGCAGCAAGTTTCCGGAGACTGTGTCTGTATTTCATGATAGTGGCCTTACGCAACCCTTTTTCTTCTTGAAGAAAATCGAAAAATTTCGGAGCACTGGTCTCGAAGGGATTATCAGGCTGGCAGTGCCGCTTCAATCCGACGTATCCGGGAACAGCAAGCCGAAGCATCTGACGAAGGGAATTGCGGACACATTGGCCAACCTTTTTGCGGTCATGGGCCGCCATTTTGGGGCCACATCGCTCGGCAAGCCATTTTTCTACGAATGGCTCAACTTGCAAAGGTAGGTCCTTCAATTCGGGGACCCCATCCCCCCGGGCAAATTCACCAAATTGAATGACAATGGGAATTCTGCGGGAAATCGTTGAAACCGAATATCCGTGATCGGAAAGCCAGCAGACATACTGCTCAACCTCTTTTCCGATCCATGAGGATCGGATTCGGTCGACTGATTCAGGACGAACAAAGAACTTTTCTAACATGACAACCTCCATTCAAATTAAGTGGTTGCAATAGTTTAGCCCCTCTTGTTATGTGTCCGAATGAACCATTAATCATAGGATTCATTAGGCATTTCCCTGCCATCGCCACATAATGAAACTGGGCACATAATGTCGATAACATGACTACTGCTGTTCTCGGTCGCAGGGAAAAGGGTCAGATTATCTGGAATCAAGGCTTTCTGGACTTTGCAAAGCATTACGGCTTCAGTCCTTTCGCCTGTGCGGTCAGGGATCCTGACCGCAAGGGCAAACAGGAAAAGAGTTTCAGGCTTCTGGAAGACGATTTTATAAGGGGTTCGACTTTCGCATCCTGGGATGACTTCAGTCGCCGGCTTCGTGTCTGGCTAGATGAAATACGGGGTGTAGCCAATAATCGCATTCATGGCACAACCGGAAAAGTTCCCAATGACGAGCATCTGTTCGAAAAGTCGCTATTCATAAGACTTCCGCATGAGCGGTTTCCTGCTTACAGCGAGGAACTTCGAGCTGTTGACCGCGATGCCACAATCTCGGTGCATGGCATTCGTTACACGGTTCCGTCCGGCTATGCTAACAGAAATGTCGTTGTCAGGCTCTTTGCCGAGCACTTTGAGGTGCTCGAAAAGAATGGTGCTATAGTTTTCAGCTCGAAATATCTCGACACTACCGTGTCTCCGACAAAGCTGGTCATTAACCAGCTTCATTTTACCAGTCTCTCCCGTAAACCGCGTGGCAATGAAAACTACTACGGCCTGCAGCGAGACTTTATTCGCAGGTTTCCAGAGCTGGCTGAACTTATCGATGGAATCAAGCTCAGATTCAAATCGCTGTCATCAATTCACCTGAACGCGCTGATACGCCTGGCGGAGCAATATGGTGACGATGCGCTTAACGACGCAGGTCGTCATGCCATGATGCATAAAAGGTTTTCGTCTGATTCGGTTAAAAGCATTCTTGAACTGCGTTATCCGGAAAAGCCTGAACAGCTTGTTCTACCGATGAACGGTCTTGGTGGAGTAATCGTTGGCGATGTCGAAGAGAGCGATCTTGAGGAATTCTCAATCCTGGATACTTCTGAAAGCGAGGACACAACAGAATGAAAACAATAAAAGCTTCAACGGGGAATCTACAAGAAATAATCGCCATGGCAGCAGCCTTAAACCTGAAGGCAATATCGCTGGAACTCACGGAAATCCTTAATCGGGCACAGCAGCAGAATATCTCATATACCCAGCTGGTATGTGACATGTTGAAAAAAGAACTTGATGCACGCCTTGAAAAGCGTGTGGTTCGAAGCATTAAGCGCTCAAAAATCGGAGCTGTGGAAGACCTGGAAAGCTTTGATTTTTCGATCAGGCCGCAACTCCCCCCGCACATAATCAAGGAACTCTGTGAATGCCGCTTTATCGAAGAAAAGCGCAACGTCATCTGCCTCGGCAAACCTGGCCTCGGGAAAAGCCGCATAGCAAAAACCATTGCCAGGTCGGCATGTCTGGCCGGTTATTCGGTGCTGTTCGTAAACACGGCAAAAATGCTTGAGGATATTCACGGTTCAAAAGCAGACGGCACTTTCGCCAGAGCCATGTTGCGTTACACAAAACCGGCGCTGCTGGTCTGCGACGAGTTCGGTTATGAGCCTTTCGACAATAACGCCAACAAGTATCTTTTCCGCCTTGTTTCTGCCAGGCACAACACCGGCTCGATCATCCTGACTTCAAATACCGGATTCAGCAGATGGAAAACTTTCTTTTCTTCTGAAGCGGCGGCAGCAGCGACTGTTGACCGACTGGTAGACAGAGCAACCATACTCAGATTTACCGGCGACGGCTTCAGAAAACCTGACAAAGTCTACGGAGCAAAACTGGAAGAATAAGAAAAACTCAAAAACTCATACAAATGGCCGCCTGGAATACCCAGCGGCCATTTTTTCACCCTTAAAAACAGAAATAAAAACCCGAACCGTCAAAATCTTAAAAACCCGCCAGACCGGGCGCTTTGACCGGCAAACATCCATTACCGCCCACCGTCAATGAAGTCAGGCAATAGCCGAGCCGTATAGGCATAACTGGCATGTGCGGTAGTGGTTTTTTATTCTTCTGAATAGATATTGTCAGAAGATGATTTGGAAATTTGCAGATATGCTTGAAGCGGGTATTTTATGCGGCACCATAATCATCAATAATCACCAGTGGTTTGGTGCCGTGGAAATTCTTTGTTCATGGGTGTTTTAAATGGTATTCACCAAAATCACCAGAATTTAATGTATATGCTCCAGATTCAAACTCTCTGTCTATCTGAACTGTTTTATGGAAATGTATATATGTGTGCGGGAAAAGTTGGTGAATTTGGTGAAATGCTGTGGGACCTGCATCTGAAGCCGAAGTAGCAGCACCGGTCTTTGGTGCAATTCACCAGCTTTTTGGTGACAAAAAAGAAGCGGGCCTTTCGACCCGCTTTCTGTTTACTTGTAAGACCTGATTTCTTGCAGTCCCGTATCTGGCATTGGACCTCAGAACGGTATCACACCGGCATCAATAGGTGGTAAATCTGGCTCTTCGTGCTCTTGTTCATTTAATCCAAGGCTTTGCAGAGCCTTATTATTAAGGCAGACACACCAGGTTTTTTTGCCATTGAGAGTTTTTTGCTTTTCAAACTGCCGACCTGAATAAGTGTCTAACCACCCCTTTTCAAGCCATTCTTTAAGGATCGCGTCAGGTTCGAAACGGTTATCTGTAAGTATTCTCTTGGCGGCAGCTGTAGTAAGGCTTATCCCATCGGTATCAAATTGGCCGCAAACTTCATTACGGTAAATAATCAGGGTTCCAACAGTGTTCTCGCTCTTCTGAAGGTTGCTTACTGCAAACGAGTGTATGAACTCCAGGGCTCTCTGACCTTCAGACCCATGGCTTGCGACTCTCTGACAGGGTTTAACCATTGCTGCTTCCATGTCTTTCAGGTCCCAATTCAGACCCATGACCTCATTAAGTAACTCTGCGCCCAGAAGAACCGAAGAAATCGCAGCAGCCTGTCTTGTGCCAACGCCGCTTGGTAACTGTTTCCTGATTTCAGAATTTATCTGGCCGAACCGTCCTCTTAAACTTTGCATTCGTTCAGGTTTTTCTGTTAAATGGGCGATTACCACCAGAAGCGCATGACCATGGTTCTTTGAGATCGTTTCTTTAACCGAGTCGATCATTTCTACAATTTCAGGACTCTTTTCTATGAATGGCAGTTCAGGCAGATCAAGGACCCTTGCTTTACTACCCCCATCTTGAATTGATGACAATACGTTAGCCTCACCGGTAGAGATCATTATTGACGTCCACGTATGCTGTTTCTGAATGCCGTTCGGCTTGCCTCTGACCTTACCACAACCGAGACAATGCTGGTAAACGGTTTCTTTCAGAAATGCTGGTTTATCTTTAGCTGAAATCGCCTTAGTTTCGTCAATAAGAATAGCCAGTTCGTTCAGAACTCCTGAGGTTCTTTCTATGCCAACTCTGGAGGAGTTCCAGCTGATGTAAATTTTTTCTGGTTCTCCCATGACACTTTCCGCGAGAAGTAGCATCAACCTATCCCAATAATATGACGAATACCCCCTTGTACTTTCATTTGAATCG
>CAZJOL010000057.1:0-13217 GCA_964547605.1 uncultured Bacteroidaceae bacterium
GGGCACGGGTGCTGGCCTGAGTCGGGAAGTTCATCCGAACTGCCAGCGGGCCATAGGTTGCCGGATCCTGAATCAGCACTTCCCATGGAATGGTGAGGTCTTTAATGACTTCCCATGCTCCCAGGTCATATTCAACATCAATTTTGGTTTTGCCAAGGAATGCCTGAATCATGGTGTCAACAATATCGGCCTGATACAGAATGGTGGAGGGACCGTCTTTGTCAGTGCAAAGTGTGGCATCATCAATAAAGCCGCCAACTTCAGGGCTCAGACATCCTGATTTCGGATTGGATGCATGGGTGAGTTTATGCTGATCTACAATAAAAGGCTGAGAAGAATTCACCATGAAATTGCCATCGCCGGTGAGGTATTCAACTGCCCAGTCCGATGCATAAAGATTTCCGCCATTGAGGACATAATCCTCAAGATTGGCATATTTGGCGCTGTCCATGGCATCCGGTTTTCCGCAATTGAGGAAAATGGCGCCGTATGATGCGAGCAGCGTTGGGTTGTTGAGATCGGTTACTGCAAGCATGTCGGCTGTATATCCGAGCGAGTCAATCAGAATGGTTTCAATCTGGTCATACGCTCCGGGAATATAGGCCAGTTCAACTGCCTGTGTGATTTTCAGGGTGTTGTCCGGAATGCTGGTGACTTCGTCAGCTTTGATTTCCACATTGTACTGAGCGCGGAAAATGCTGCCGTCGCCGCCCTGAACATTAAGGACCTGTTCTCCTTCAGGTGCACGAAGATAGAAGTATCCGTTCTTGTCGGTTCTTGCAATGTAAATTTCACCGTTCAGGTCAACAAATACATTGGCAGCAGGAACTGAAACACCGGATGGGGTGTACACTTTGCCTTTTACATAACCAAAGTTAAGATTGGTGTCGTCTCCTTCTTTATCTTTCTGGCACGATACAAAAGCGAGCACCAGAACTGCTAAGATGGTTGGAAAGAGGAATTTTTTCATATGGTGGATTTTTTTGTTTGACTTTTTTAACCCCGTAATATACAACGTGAAATGTAAAAATACAACAATTTGTTGTTAGATTGGACAAATATTGAAAAGTATAATGTTAAAAGCGTGATAACAATAATAAAAAAGGAGTCCCTCGAAAGAGACCCCTTGTCGGAATGAATGCGAAAATTATTTTTCGTAAATGACCTGTTCCCTGATTTCGTTTTCCGCATCTTTCACGGTAATGAAATAGGATCCGGGTGCATAAGTGCTGAAATCCACTGTGAACACGCTGCCGGTAGCCTGATTGATGCTCTTTTCAAACACCAGTTCGCCAATGGCATTTTCAACTTTCAGCGTTCCGTTGTTGAATGCTTTGTTGAATGTAACTGTCAGATTTCCGCTGGTTGGGTTCGGGAAGAAAGTAACTGTAGCAGCTCCGTTTTCATCAATGCCTTCAAGAATGAATTCTATCTGGTTTGATGTGGCTGTGCAGCCGTTGGCATCTGTCACAATAACATAATAAACACCGTCGGTAAGCGGGGTGAATGATTGTCCGATGGCTCCGACAACTATGCCGCTGTTCACTTCGTACCACTGGTTTCCGTAGGTTGCCGAAGAAGTCAGCGTCCCTCCGTTATCACTTATCGTTACAGGGGTAACAGTGAATGTGCTCACGGTGATTGGGTTTGCATCAACGATGGCGGGCATTACGCAGGGTTGTGTTGATGTCATGGTGCAGGTAATTACCTGACCGTTTGAATAGGTCCCGTTCAGTGTTGATCCGGTTCCGACAGAAACGCCGTCAACAAACCATTCAAAAGTCGGTGCAGTTCCGCCGTTGGTTGCTACGGCTGTGAATTCTTTTGCAGTTCCCGGGCAAACGGTTCCGGCGGGCTGTGAAGCAATGGCAACGGAAGGCGTCAGATTTGGATAAAGATCCATGGCGATAGTGTTGGAAGTGGCCATTAGAGGCGAAACACAGGGTGCGTTTGAAGAAATAACACAGCTGACTATGTCGCCGTCGCTTAGTGTTGTTGATGTGAAAGTACTTAAATTACTTCCGACATTGGCGCCATTGACAAGCCACTGATAAGAAGGAGAGCCACCATTGACCGGTGTGGCAGTGAAGGTGATTGCTGTTCCTTCACAAACACTGTTGGCTGAAGAAGCGATGGAAACAGAAGGAGTGACCGAAGGATTCACAATCATTGAAACAGTGTTCGAGCTGGCTGTTGATGCAGAAGCGCAGCTGACGGTCGATATCATTGTACACGCCACAACATCGCCATTCTGGAGCATGGAACTGGTATAATTCGGACTGTTGCTGCCTACATTTGTTCCGTTCAGTGTCCACTGATATGATGGTGTTCCGCCATTGACCGGAGTTGCGGTAAATGTCACCGGTGTTCCGTAGCAGATTGAATTTGTCGATGCCGCTATCGATACAGCGGGTGTCACTGATGTTGAAACAGTCATAGTGATGATGCCTGATGATACAGATGCCGGACTGGCACATGATTCAGAGGATGTCATTTCGCAGGTAACAACGTCTCCGTTGATTAATGAGGAGTTGTTATAGGTTGCACTATTGGTGCCTACATTGGTACCATTCAGTTTCCACTGATATGTCGGTGTGCCGCCATTTACAGGTGTTGCGGTGAACAATACAGGTGTTCCTGAACAAATGCTGGTTGCAGTTGCTGCAATTGAAACAGACGGAGTAAGTGTACCGCTGACTGTTATATTTACAGGTGTTGCTACTGCAGTAGTTGGTGATGCGCATGTGATGGATGAAGTCATGATACAGCTGACAGCATCCCCATTGTTCAGTGCAGCATTGGTGTAGGTCGGGCTATTTGTTCCGACATTTGTTCCATTGAGTAACCACTGATATGAAGGTGTTCCGCCATTGTTTGGCGAAGCCGTAAATGTAACGCTGGTCCCCGAACAGATGTTTGTCGATGTTGCAGAGACTGCAACTGACGGCACAACAGATGTGCTTACTGTCATGGTTACAGGAGTCGATGTGGCTGTTGCCGGTGAAGCACACGTTGCTGTTGATGTCATCACGCAGGTGATTACATCGCCGTTGTTCAGTGATAAATTGGTATAGTTGGCGTTGTTGGAGCCGACATCGGATCCATTGAGTTTCCATTGATATGAAGGAGTACCGCCATTGGTCGGGGTTGCAGTGAAGGTTACACTAGTTCCTGTACAGATGGTGGTGGCACTTGCACTGACAGCAACAGAAGGAGTCACCGAAGTGCTGACGGTCATTTCAATTGGCGTCGATGTAGCATTGGTAGGCGATGCACATGTTTCCGAAGAAGTCATTTCGCAAATAATGACATCGCCATTATTTAATGAAGCATTGGTATAAGTTGCACTATTCGTTCCGACGTCGGAGCCATTGAGTTTCCAATGATATGTTGGTGCTCCCCCGTTAACAGGGGCTGCTGTAAATGTGACACTTGTTCCCGAGCAAATACTGGTGGCACTTGCATTAACAACAACGGATGGAGTCACCGAGGTGCTGACGGTCATTGCAACAGGTGTTGAAATGGCTGTCGTTGGCGATGCACAGGATTCCGACGAAGTCATTACACATGTGATAATATCACCACTATTAAGTGCTGCATTTGTATATGTTGCGCTGTTTCCTCCGACATTACCGCCATTGAGTTGCCACTGATATGAGGGTGTACCGCCATTGGTTGGTGTTGCGGTGAAAGTGACATTGGTACCTGAGCAGATGTTTGTAGCAGATGCAGCAACAGAAACGGCAGGTGTAAGTGTGCTGCTTACAGTCATGGTCACCGGAGAAGAAGTTGCTGTAGTAGGTGAGGCACAAGATTCTGTCGATGTCATCACACAGGTGATTACGTCGCCGTTGGCTAACCCGGCATTGGTATATATAGCGTTGTTTCCTCCTACATTACCGCCATTGAGTAACCACTGATAAGCCGGCGTACCGCCATTGGTCGGGGTTGCAGTAAATGTTACGCTGGTTCCTGAACAAATGGTTGTAGCAGAAGCCGCAACAGAAACTGCAGGAACAACCGTTGTACTTACTGTAATGGTGACCGGTGCCGATGTGGCTGTTGCGGGTGAAGCACAGGTAGCTGTTGATGTCATCACGCAGGTCACTATATCACCGTTTGCAAGAGCTGCATTGGTGTAAGTTGTACCACCGGTTCCGACATTGGTTCCGTTGAGTTTCCACTGATATGTCGGAGTTCCGCCATTGGTCGGTGTTGCAGTGAATGTTACACTGGTTCCTGAACATATAGTTGTAGCCGATGCTGCAACTGCAACGGAAGGAGTAACTGTTGTGTTCACAGTCATAGTGACTGGCGTAGAAGTAGCTGTAGTGGGCGATGCACAGGTAGCTGTTGATGTCATGATGCAGGTTACCTGATCACCGTTTGCAAGAGCGGCATTTGTGTATGTTGTGCCACCGGTTCCGACATTGCTTCCATTGAGTAACCACTGATAAGTTGGAGCTCCGCCGTTGGTCGGGGTTGCGGTGAATGTTACACTGGTTCCGGAGCAAATGGATGTCGCTGATGCTGCAACTGCAACGGAAGGAGTGACCGGCGTGCTGACACTCATGGAAATGGGTGCTGAGGTTGCTGTGGTCGGAGAAGCGCATGTGGCGGTCGATGTCATCACACAAGTTATTATGTCTCCATTTGCCAGACCTGTACTTGTATAGGTGCTTCCTGTCCCGACATTGCTACCATTGCGTTTCCATTGATATGAAGGACTTCCACCATTTGTTGGCGTAGCTGTGAAGGTCACACTGGTTCCGGAACAAATACTCGTGGCAGTAGCGCTGACAGCAACTGAAGGAGTAACTGTAGTATTGACTGTCATTGTAACCGGAGTCGAAGTGGCCGTGGTGGGAGTTGCACAGGTTGCCGTCGATGTCATCACACAAGTGATTGCATCACCATTGGCAAGTGCTGCATTGGTATAGGTTGTGCCTCCGGTGCCGACATTGGCTCCGTTGAGTTTCCATTGATATGAAGGAGTTCCGCCATTGGTCGGTACAGCAGTGAAAGTGACACTGGTTCCCGAACAAATGCTGGTTGCAGATGCTGATACAGCAACTGATGGAGTGACCGGGGTGCTGACACTCATTGTAACAGGTGTCGATGTTGCTGTGGTCGGAGAAGCGCATGTGGCGGTCGAGGTCATCACGCAAGTGATAATATCGCCGTTGGCCAGACCAGTATTAGTATATGTGCTTCCTGTTCCGACATTGGAGCCATTGCGTTTCCACTGATAGGTCGGTGTACCGCCATTGGTTGGCGTTGCGGTGAAAGAAACACTGGTGCCTGCACAGATGGTTGTTGCTGAAGCGGAAACTGCTACTGAAGGAGTAACAACCGGGTTAACCGTCATGGTTATTCCGGAAGAAGTTGCAGTTGCAGGTGATGCACATGATTCAGTTGAAGTCATGGTGCATGTAATCACATCACCGTCAGATAATGCACTGGATGTGTAAGTTGGGCTGTTGCCTCCGACATTGTTGCCATTCACTTTCCATTGGTACGAAGGCGTTCCGCCATTGCTTGGCGTTGCGGTAAATGTAACACCTGTACCCGAGCAGATATTTGTTGCTGAAGGTGTAACGGCTACTGAGGGAGTTACGGTTGGATTGATTGTTGCAACAGCCGGAACACGGGTGCTTCCGCATCCTAATCCCTGGACATTCCAGTTAAACCATGAATAATAATAAGCACTGCCAATATCGCATCCGGTAATACTACACAACCCTGGTGCAGTGTAAGGATAGGATACACCTGAACTTAAACGGTATAATGCTGAATTTTCCAGAGTCAGTAACTGATATCCGCTACCTGGCTGAATAACCCAATTCAATGTAATGGTCGTTACTGAGTTATTTACGGTTACATTGGCCGTGTAAACGGTGGCTCCGGTATTATCGAGCAATGTAATTGTTTTTACGCCTGTTGTTTGCGCTCTGGCCTGTACTGAAATTAAAGTCATCGGTTGGTACACGTCGAAATACAAAATGGCTGCAATGTTGCGTGAAGCACCTCCGACCGCGGGTCCAACATTTGCAGGAGAAGATGGAATATTGTTTTCAACATAATAAGTTGTTGTTGTGCTGATACTGGGAGTGGTAAAACTGGTTCCAGTGCCAAGTAAATTTCCACCAGTTGCGGCATCATACCATTTCAAAGTATTGGCTCCTGTTGCTGTCAGCGTGACCGTTCCGGTTCCGCAACGTGCAGCGCCGGTGGCGGTAGCATTGGATGGCAGTGAAATGGTGATATAGCTTGTTTTTGTCATCGTATTGTTCCCGATGGCATTGGTTGCTTTCAGAGAAACAGTATAGGTGCCGCTTGCAGCATAGGTGTGTGAAGGACTTTGCAATGTAGAGGTCTGTCCGTCGCCGAAATTCCAGAGCCATGAGGTTGGTGTATTCGTGGATTGATCGGTAAACTGTACCGTTCCTGTACAGGAAGGAGCAGTGGCATCTGCAACAAAATTGGCTACCGGAGCCAGCGGTCCGGCTGGAATCTGGAATGAATAAATGCGGGTTTCCTGTCCAGATGCTGTAGTTACATATTCCCCGGTATGCCAGAAAGTAATTCCGTCAGGATCCAGTGATGTTTGTGCGTAGTCTCCAAATCGGTTATACGTTGATTGTGATCCTGTCCCAGCTATAGCTTGAGTTTCAGTCAAAGTCATGGTTCCCAGTGGGTCGCCTGCAAGACGACCAGTGTAATACAGACCCGGATATATTGTGGTCGATGATTTAGCATAGCATAATCCTATGCTTCCGTTGTCATCCATGGTGGCGCTGCTCATCCAGCGGGTATGGGTGTCTGGGGCGTAAATGCCTTCCTGATACACACTCCACGCTCCCGAAATTTGTCGGAGTTCGCACCACATGATGGCTCGCTGCCGAGGGCTGTCACTGATGCGGACTCCCCATGTCAGTACAACATTGTTATAGCCGCTCCATGAGCGCCATGGAGCTCTGTACATCAGCACACCACCAATTCCATCCAAATAAGCGGTTGTTCCTGGTTGGGGAACATCATTCCAATCAACATCATATGTGGCATCAAAAGCATTTGTATTGACCTGAGTCGGGCCAGTTATGGTTAATGTCCCTGCTGTCCAATTAGTCGTGGCTGTCCAGATTTTTACACCATCTGTACCACCGCCCCATCCATTGTCGTAGTATGCAAAGAATGGCAGAGGAGTACCTGCTGCTGGCATGGTTTGATTATCTGACGCGTCAGCTGGCAGAGGCACAAAGAATGAAGATACTGAACCGGTTGTGAATGTCTGATAAAGTGCCCGGGCTCCAGTTCCTCCGGTGAGCATTACATCACGTTCAAAAACATAGACTTTATCCGTGGCTTGATTAGATGTCATGTAGTAGCCATCCTGCCAGATGGAGAATTTCAGGTAATCCGGGAACTGGGGCGAGACATATGTCCACGTGTTATATGAGCCTGTGGGATCATTTGTTTGCGAAACTGCAATATAAATTTTTCTTGTAGTTGAACTACCAAACTGTGTAAGTATCCAGCGATCTGCAAAACGGTCATACAGAACAATGGGGTCTCCGTTGTTGGTTCCGTCAAACAATGTCCCTAACTGAAAACTGCTTAATTGCGTACCGGTTTTATTGAAAATCCTGACAGTTGTTGCATTTACAATTTGTATGTAATGGTTTGGGCCTACAGCTCCGGTTGGATCAGGAGGGTACGAGGAGCTTTGAATTCCAGCCCAGTTCTGCAGTATTGCTTTGCTGGTCTGGGTTGCATCACGTTTTCCCATCTCGGTCTGAATAATGGAAGAATCATTTCCGTATTCCGGACCATCCGCAGCTGAATAAATGAAAGTCTGGCGGGGCCTGTTCTTTCTGTCGTTCGAAACCCACGCTGGTTCATCCAGATGTTCTTCCGGCATGTAGGTCGGTAACTCCCTGACAGGCTTTGAAATTTTAAAGTCTGAAGGGTAAATTACTCCGGTTGAAGAGGATGGAGTTTCGGAAGTGTTGTTCAGTGGCCTAATCTGTGCTTTTGATGAAAAGCTTACTGAAAACAAGGCCGCCAGAAATAATACAAAATAAAAGTTCTTCATGGGGTTTGGCTATTTTATCAACAAAAATACAACTTTTTACATTATATGGTTGCATCGGATTCTTCATTATTGTTATTTGGGAATTTGTTAACGTATGCGATTGTTGTTCATGTACTTTGCCCGCAGTTCTCATGAATACAGATAAAATCATTTCTTGTGTGAAGTGAACACTCGGGCTGATTGTTAGATGAGTCGAATCGAAATCATTTGTAAATCTTGTTGATCGTAGACGATATTTTGTATAACATCTACAAAAATTAACATTCTGGCGATTAGTTTATTGAGGTGATTTTTTTGTGGATTTTAGAAGATATTAAGATTCCCAATCAACATTATAAATTTCTACAATATAATTCTGCATTAAAAGCATATTTTCAGCTAATAGATGCATATTTGCATTAGCAAAATGTTGATTAGCCATGAGTGATAATCTCGTCGTTCAGGAAGATTTTATAAAGTTGCTGCGAACAATGGTGCCATCGGGAGTACAACTTGTCTCCGAAGTCGGAGTCGCTTTATCTCTAAGCAACGACAGTATTTATCGCCGCCTCCGAGGTGAGACAGAATTCTCGCTCAGTGAAATTGTGAAACTCTGCAATCATTTTCATATTTCCTTCGACAGTTTTTGCGCCGCGCAGGGTGGCTCGGTGCATTTTCACTACAACCTGCCGGGCGATGCATCAGAAGGTTTTCAGCATTATCTCGATCATATCCGCGATGGACTTCAGATTCTGAAAAATGCCAAAGAGCGTGAAATCATTTATGTTGCCGACGACATTCCGTTTTTTCTGTTGTTCGCTTTTCCGCAGCTGGCCTGGTTCAAATGCTATTACTGGATGCGTTCGGTCATGAATGTTCCTGAATATCAGAAAAGTTTTTTCGAGGATGAAGTGGCCCCCGAAGAACTGATGACTGCTGGCGGAGAGATTCTCGAAGCATATCGCATAGTGCCTTCAACCGAGATCTGGAGCGAACACACAATAAACAGCATTCTGAAACAAATCGACTTTTATTCCGAAAGCGGATTTTTCAAAGATGATGAAACCCCGAAAATACTGTACAGCGATTTGTCAGAGCTCATCAGCGAAATCCGCAGCATGACCGAAAGTGGTACCAAACGCCGTGATCATGCGGGCGACAACAATTACACATTTTATCTGTGCGATATTGAAATCGGCAACAATTGCATTTATACCGCGCTTGGAAAAAACCAGAAAGTTTTTCTGCGACACTCCACTTTCAACACATTGGAAACATCCGATGAAATTTTCTGCACCACCACCCGCGACTGGCTCAACGGCCTCATCCGCAAATCGACACAGCTGAGTGGTATGGCTGAAAAGCAGCGGAATAAATGTTTTCAGAATCTGCTTGGAGCTGTGAAAAACAAAATGAATAATTAGGTTTCAGAAATAGTATTTTCGTTACAATCGTTACATGGGTAACAGAGTGACGAGGTGACAGGGTAACATGGAGGCAGATGCTAAGTGAAAGCTACTTGACCTTGACCTCAACCTTCTTGAATCATGAACAAGGAACAAGGAATTTCGAAGGAAGTAGTGAAGTTTGAAGTAAAATAAATTTACGTACCGTTCAATGTTCTTACTTCCTTGTTCTTTGATCAGAGTTCTTATCCTCGTTCTCAACCTTGTCCTTGACCTCACTGGCTACTGACCACTCACAACTGACTACTCAAAAGCGCTTTCACCGGCTCCAGCCCATACGCCGTGCCTTGTTCAATGGCTTTCAATACAGCACCGCCACCTGTAAAAATATAGTATTTCGGATTGTCAATTGCCATGATATAAAGACCTGGCAACAGTCGTTTCAATTCCTGCATGGTATCGCCGCCGCCATACAATTTCACTGCATTGACGTTCTGATCGATCAGCTCATCGAGCGCAATGGTGCCTTCGTTGAAGTGAGGTGTGAAGCCCATTACAGCGTTGACAAAAATGGTATGTGCTCCGTGGAAAATATCAAGTACACTTTGTTCAGTGAAAGATTCTCTTGCCACATCAAGCACATAATTCAGCTTCGTTCCTTTTTGGAGCGTGCGGATGTCATGTGTCCGAAACTGGCCTTCCACGCGGCCTTCGATGGTATCGGACTCCACAATAAATGGCAGCTCCACCAGTTTGCCCGGATGTTTGGAAGCAAATTCCACAAAGCGATGTGCGTGTTCAATATCGTCGGCTTCGAGTCCTTTGATTTCAAAACCGTATTTGGCGCAGAGATACGCATTGTAAATCACGCCGCCCAAAACCAGATAATCCGATTTTTCGAGCAGTGTGAACAAACTGTCGATTTTGGTGTCGAACTTGGAGCCCGCTACCACAGCCACAAATGGCTTCTGCGGATCAAAAATTCGGTCGAGATTCTGAATTTCTTTCTGCAGTAAAAATCCGGCATATGACGTCAGATATTTGGTGATTCCTACCGTGGATGCGTGTGGCTGCCACGATCCGAATGCATCGTTGACAAAAATGTCGGCGAGTCCGGCGAGTTGATAAGCGAAGTGATCGGCGTTTTCGTCTTTGGCTTCTTCGCCCGAAAACCAGCGTGTGTTTGGCAGATAGATGCCGTCGATGCGGTCTTCGCGCAGGTCGCGGATCAGGTGATTGACTGAGGTTTCAATACCTCGGTAGCCCTTATCGCCATCGGGTAAAAACTCGGGAATGGCAAATTTCACATGCAGCTTGTTTTCGAAATACTGAACGATGGGCTCAACCGAGCTCTCCGGGCCGATGTTGATGGTGCCGGCCTTTTTGTCTTTCGGACGGCCGACATGTGTCATGAGAATCAGTTTACCACCGCGCGAAACAATGTAGTACAACGTGCCGAGCGTGGCATCGATGCGGTAAGGATCGTGAATGAAACCTTTTTTCACCACGTTGTGGTCAACGCGCACCAGCACTACTTTTCCCTTCAGATCGGCCTGCTGCAGCAGGGGGAGATTATTGAAACTGTTCATTGTTTTTTGTTTTGAATTGTAAAGATAATAATTTTGGTTACAAGTTTTTGCGCAATTAAATTTAATTGTAATCAAAAACGATTTCTTGTCAAATTAAATACAGACATCACATAAAGTAGCAATCACTGCTGAAAGCCCGGCAATTACCGATAAATTCCTGGGCTTGTCCCGGGATCTCTCCTCTGGCCACGTTTCACGTGGTCGATGTCTAAGCAAGGGCTGTGTGGGTTTTTGATGAGATCCCGGCACCCCACGAACTCTGAACAACGAACAAGGAAGTGAGAATGATTAAGGAAATTTACATCATACTTAATTCACACTTCGAGTTTCCTTGTTCTTTGTTCATGATTCAAAACTTTGACCGGGAACTCTGACCGAATTTGTTTTTGGAGTTTGTATGCAAGCGTTGCGAAGTAACACACAAAAAAACCTGTAGGAATTCATCAGAAAATCATGAATTTCAATTAGCCCGTTCAAACCGAAAATATTCATACATTTGTTCAAACGATTAATGCAATATGGAAACTCCAGCTACACCGAATCCGCAGAAAGAAAATAAAAACAGCTCCAAAATATGGCGCATTGTCGGAATCATTTTACTGATTGGATTGATAGGCGTGCTCATTTATTTCAACATGACTGCCAATCAGCGCCACCAGAAAGCCATGGCCGAGATGCAGCTGAAATATCAGCAGGAAATTTCCAGGCTTTCTCTTGCCAATAGAACCATCGACAGCTTATTCAAAGTCACCAATCATCTCGAAAAATATCGCGGACTGGTCGAAGCCGGCTATACACGCGACTCTTCGCGCATTGTGATTCCTCATAAAATCGGCGATGTAGTAAAGTTGAAATTCGACAGTAGCAATGTGGTGATAACAGACATCATTGTAGGCGGTGGACAGTTCGAATATTACGTGCGCTACCGCGTGATGCATTCCAACCGCAAAGAGGAAGAGATTGCGCCTGAAATGGTGTTCTGATAATCTCTGAAAACATGAAAGGGAAAACAAATTTTTTCTTATTCCTGTTGCTCTTCGCCGGCATAGAATCTTACAGCCAAACCCCTTTGTTCACCTTCGGATACAGCTTTGAGCAATATCAGAATACCGCACCGTTTGATCTGATTGTGTCCGATTTCAACAATCATTATTCAGAGCCTGCATTCGCTCCAGACAAAACGCTTGAGTCTCCTGGCCTTTCAAGAGGAATTATTCTCGGTTGTAAGGTAAACAATGGCTGGAGCACATACGGATTCGACTGGCATCTGCATCGCACCAAGTGCAAGGGGAGCGGATTGGATTCACTCGATGCTGAATATTTCAGAAAAGTCAGAATTTCACATGACGGTTTTTGTTTCTTCTACAACCTGAATCTTATTCATTCCGATGGCTTCAGAGCCGGTCCCGGATTCAGTTTCAACATGGATCAGTTCATCGTGAAATATAAAATCGGAAATGGACCTTACGACAAATATTTGCAGGCGGCCGATAAATTTCTTCTGTCAGGAACTGCGCGTTTCATGCTCTCATTCGGAGAGGAGGACGGTTTCAGCTTCGATTTGATTCCATATTACATGCTGCCTTTCTGGAATGTAAACATTGCCGGATACAACAATGAAATTAATGCCGGTTTTGCCAATACCTACACAAAACAGCAAATGACTTTTGACCCGACCAATATTGGGCTGATCGTTTCAGTGAACTTTTTTCTGAAGTAGAAGCCGTAAGCCATCAGCTATCAGCTGTCAGTAATCAGCTCTTAGAAGGAGCTGAGATGTTGTTAATCTTCGCAGAATTTCTCTTTCCTCACCTGTCACGTTTCATGTGATTTTCACATTTGCGGGGGCAACACAATTCCACATCATTTCCAGAATCTCATATTCCTGACTTCGACACTTTGAAATTCCCAATTGTGTTAGCAATTGATATATACATTTATACAATTTTAAGGATGCTCAAATGGGTGTCCCGGCAAAAAAAACATTGTGTTTTTTTGTTGAATAATATTGACGTCCGGAGGATGTCAAACAATAATAGCATCCGGCGACAGCCGGGTGTAAAAAAGCACAAAAACAGGACCCTGACAGGGTCCAATCCACCTGTTTCTGAAAAACATTGTTTCAATATTTTCGTTTTTATTCGACCT
>CAZJOL010000058.1:0-3227 GCA_964547605.1 uncultured Bacteroidaceae bacterium
CCCAGATATTGAATGAATGCGCCGCTGCCGTAAGTGCCCCTGCAGCAAAAAGCAGCGAGTCACCCGGCAGGAAAGGAGTCACAACAAAACCCGTTTCCATGAATATGACAAACCATAAAATGAAATAAGTCCAGGAACCAAAATCCATTACAATCTGGTTCAGATAATGATCAAGAATGAACTCCTTGTGAACCTTCTTACGGTCTTCTTCTGACCAGAAAAATGAATCATAATTAAACGCCATGATATTTCCGCTCATGGTGGCGAAATTCACTCCAAAGGTGCCGCCAGTCTCAAATTTCGGGTCGAAGCGGTATTTGGTGGTGGCTTCAAGGTCTTTGGCGGCCAGCTTTTTCTGATAGCGGTCCTGAAACCATTTATCGGCTACGCTGCGGTCGCGGAAGTCCTTATCGATAAAAGTACCGCCATAAATAATAGCGGCAATGTTGTATTCCTGGAACATTTTTGATCCAAAACCGCCCCTGCCTGCCCATGTATCAACAAAAGTAAGCTCTCTTTTTCGGATGGGAACGCTCACCACACCTGCAAAATCAGTGGTTTCGGCAGCAGGGCCTGTTGCCAGAATGCGGTAAGCATCGGTATATTCGTCGCGGTATTTTTCATTCACGTAATCCATCAGTGAATACACACCCTGACGGCCTGAACGCCATACATCGTGGATTTCGAGCGGCTCAACGCGCAACTGGATTTCTTCACCATGAATACGGTTGAGAATCAGTACCGATGGCGCGGGAGCCCGACCTGTAATGCTGAGCATATCAATCCCGAGGTTGTCGAACACCATGCCGGCGCCGCCCATGCTTGAGATATAGAAACCGGTCCAGCATGGACTGAAGCCGGTAAAAATCAAACGGTTCGATCCTGGAAAAATCGATCCGGCCAGCAATCCGGTTCCGATATTCATCGAATTGAATTTAGTGGCATGATGCAATCCAAGGTCAACCGGACCGAAAAACTGTCCGACCGGATAACGGATGGTGCGATACATGGCTGTGCCCACATCAACCAGCAATGCTTTTATGTTTGAGCCAACCAATGACTGACTTTCTGCTTTGGGCTCTTCAGCAGGTTTTTCCTGTTTTGTTCCGCTATTGTTCTGCTGATTTAATTCTTTGTTTTCTTCCATATGAAATCAATTTTGCAAAAGAGAGCAAAGATAGTGAAAAATCAGGCTAAGTCAAGGTTATAGATATGATAATTGATGCATAACGGATTATTATTAAGTAAACACAGAGAAGCATTTTTGTTCAGCCGTAAATTATTATCAGAATTTAAATAAGATTCGCAAAACAATGAGTATTTTTGTTATCCCTCTGACGTTGAATACAAATTATAGTTATTAGTCTTGACGAAAAATCTTTTGAATATTATTTTCGGGACATTATTATTTGTGTGTGTTTCCGTCACAAGCGCATTCACTGCTTTGGGTCAGGATATCCTTGGCACCTCTTTATCAGATTTCCCAGTGTTGGAAGATAAAGGTTATTTTTTCTGGGGAATTAATACTGACAGTACTGCTCATTACACAGACCTGATGCGGAAAGATGCCACAAGCAACTTAAAGAATGACAGTGTTTCATTTTTCATCAGCCTTGGATTTTCCTGTTTATTTGAAGACCGTTATGATTCGGCCAATGCATATTTCGGCAAAGCAATGTCTTTCGGCCATATGAATAATCTTGAGAAAGCATTAATTCTTGAAGGCAGCGGTCAATCGGAAATTTTCAACGGAGATATCGAATCAGGTATTATTAAGATTATTGAGGCCCGAAGAATTTTCAATGAAGCTGGAAATATAAAAGAAGCTGCCCAATGCGATCTTATACTGGCTCTGGCTTGTTTCGATATGGGACAGTATCAGCTTTCTATTTCTTTGCTGCTTCGTCTGGCACCTTACTTTGCAATAAAAAGTGATTATAATAATCTGGTTCTTTGTCTGAACGGACTTGGGCGGGTGTATGCAGAACAGAATAAAACCGATGCAGCTCTTTCGCTTTATCAGAAGGCACTTGAGATCTGCTCGGTCAAAGAAGTTTTGATGACACCTTCAATCAGCCTCAACAACATAGGGATGCTTTACTACTTGAATAACAGCAATGATTCGGCGTTGGGTTATTTCAGAGCTGCAACTGTAACCGATGAAAGATGTGGAAATTATCCTTTATTGCCTGGCCGTTACAACAATATTGGAAATGTACTGCTTAAATTGGGTAATCCACTGAAAGCAGAAGAATATTATAAGAAAGGCCTTGATGTACTTGCTAAATATCCCGACCCTTACTCAGAATGTCAGATAATAAACAATCTGGCAGATGCCAGATTGGCTCAAAAAAAATACAAAGAAGCCGAAAAACTTTATTTATCAAGCCTGACCACAGCCAGAGCGTTGAATCTTCAGCCTTTGGTTTATTATAATTGTGAGTCACTTTCAAAACTATATGAAAAAACGGGTGAGGATCTGAAAGAACTGACCTTTCTGAAAGAATATTATCAGCTGCGCGACAGTCTTAACAACGAAGAACATTTGCATACGCTTGATGAACTCGAAGTCCGTTATAAAACCGAAAGTCAGAAACATGTAATCGATAAGCTGGAACAGCAGAATGAACTGAATGATACGCGCATACAGCGCGATAAAAATCTTCGGTGGATTTATTTTCTGCTCATTTTCTTTTTGTCGACATTGATTGTGCTGTTTTATTATTTTCTTCGCATCCGCCAGCGTTTGAATAAGGCGTTGCTGACCGAAAATCGAAATCTCAACGAGGTGAATGAGTTCAAGGATCGCTTTTTCAACCTCATTAGTCACGAGTTCAGAACACCGCTGTCGCTCATTATGGGACCGGCACAGGAAATAAGTAACGACATTACAGCAACACATGCGCAAAAAGAAAAGGCTGCATTGATAAAAATGCAGGCGGAAAAGTTGCTCGGACAGGTAATCGAACTGCTCGATCTGGCCAGAGCCGGTAAAGGAATGCTTGATTTGCAAATTGAACAACTGTCATTGAGCGCATTTGTTCAGGATATTTCCAACCCGTTTTTCGAGCTTGCCGCTGATAAGCATATTAGTCTTACTGTCAACGACATAAGCAGTGATATTTTATGTTGGATGGATGGCAACAAAATGGAAAAAGTGATTTCCAACCTTTTGTCCAACGCTGTAAAATTTACTCCTGAAGGCGGTCTTGTTGAACTCAACGTCT
>CAZJOL010000058.1:3237-12947 GCA_964547605.1 uncultured Bacteroidaceae bacterium
CTCAATTGTTTCTGACGAAAATTCCGGATTGCCCTTCTCAAATTCGGATGGATGGATTCGTTTCAGTGTAAGCGATAATGGACCGGGAATAGCGACCGGATTTCATGATAAAATTTTTGACCGCTTTTACCGCTGTAACGATGAAAAGACGGCAAGATTGCCGGGAAGCGGCATTGGACTTTCGGTTGTGAAAGAATTTACCGAATTGCATAAGGGCTTTGTGAAACTTTTCAGTGAGCCGGGTCGCGGTAGCATTTTCTCAGTTTATATCCCGGCCGGTAGCAACTGGTTTGATAAAAAACTGCTGCGAAGTAGTGGCAGAACTCTGTTTAGAAATATTCCCGAACCAAAATCAATTAGCAGCAGTCCTGAAGAAAATTCTGATCCTGGTTTGGGCAACGGCAGTATTCTGATTGTGGAAGACGATAATGAACTGCGCAAATTTCTTGTACGCTTTTTTAAACCTGACTTTAAAACCTTTTCGGCTCCCGATGGAAAAAGAGGTCTTGAACTGGCCCGGCGAGAATTTCCCGACATGATCATTTCCGATATTCAGATGCCTGAAATGGACGGAATTGAAATGTGTGAAGCCCTGAAATCAGATGTTGAAACCAGCCATATTCCGGTTATTCTTCTCACCGCAAGGGTCGATGATAAATCACTGATTGCCGGACTTAAAGCTGGTGCTGATGATTATATCCGAAAGCCGTTTGATATTGAAGAACTTGAACTCAGGGTAAACAACATTGTTGCACGGACCAGACTCCTTCATGAAAAATTTGCAGCTTCGCCTTTAACGCCGGCCACAGGTCTGCAATCAGTTGATCAGCGATTTATGGAGAAACTGTTGAAATGCTGCGAAGCTCATTACTCCAATCCTGGATTCGATGCCGATCTGTTCACCGATGAACTGAATGTGAGTCTGAGTACCTTGCACCGTAAAATAAAAACTATTTGTGGTACCACCCCACGGGATTTTCTGAAAAACTACCGGTTACAGAAAGCATACGATATGATTGCTGCAAAAAACGGTTCGGTTTCGGAAATTGCCTTTCTCTGTGGCTTCGAAAACCTGTCTTATTTTGCCCGTATTTTCAAGGAAAAGTTTGATAGCCTGCCATCAGAAGTCATTTATAAATAATTGATGTTCAATGCATTTTTGTTTGTGACAATCCAGTGTCAATGTTTGACAACGGAGCGTTAACAGTTGGGGCTGAGATGAAGATACCTTTGTCTCAAAACCAAAACAAAAATTCAAATGAAAGCAAAACTCTTTTTTCTTTTTATGCTGGCGCTGGTAACTTTTGCCAACGCTCAGAAAGACGACCTGGTATTCTTTATGAAAGACGGAGCTTCGGGTATTCACGAAGCCAAATGTGCCGATATGGGTGAGCTATGGGTGAAAGTCCCTGTCCCATCCGACATCGCGGATTATGACAATTTTACGGTGTTTGTATATTTAAGTACCATTGATTATAACCTCAGGGCGTCATTCAGCAAAGATCAGATTTCAAAAAAGCTGGTAGGAAAAGATTACATTGATCTGTTTCTTCTCGGACCGCAGGGAACCAATAAGACCGATTTCGGTGATGAAACTGTTTATAATGATCTCTGTAATACACCACGCAATAAAGGAATTTCAAATTTTGAAGTGAATGTTTACACCAAAGCATTCAAAATCCTTCGTTATGAATCAGAAACCTACTGGGATGAAGCCCGGAGCTCCTACATAACACGCGACAACCCAATCTGGGACGAAGGAGAAAACTATTCGGCCTCGAAGTTCACTGTTATTCAGACGGCCTTGTCTGATGGAGTGAATGATACCAAAAGCACCATTTCGCTCAAAATTCCAAATCTTTCAGCTTCTGCATTCAAAAATAGTGAGCCCGGATACGGCGATCAGTATTTATCACACGCAACAATTGTTGACAATAGCATCGGACAGGAAATTTGCATGCGGGTGATGGCCATGAACGCTTCAACATTTTCGCTCGAAGCAATCTGCGCCGATTTCACTAAGTGGATTGCACCAGGAACAGCCGTTTATAACCCCGATTTTCATTTTCCTCAGGCAATTGATGATCATATGGAACCCGACTGGAGAGCTAAATTCAACGATGTAAAGGAAAAGGCTCTCAGCGATTTTACCATTGGCAGCATCAGCGGCAAGCAGTTCACCTGGTACCAGCCTGCGCATTTTGATGAATATGGCAGTAGCCTGAAATTACATCCCGGTGTGTATTGCAGATTGTTTTTCTTCCAGCATGGAACAGTGACCTATATTGCCTGTGCCGCCCTTGAAGACAATCTGAAAGAAGAGTACAGAAATGTTTCTTACTCTGCTCCAACGCCATTTATCAAGAAAGACTTTTTCTCATATAAAATTACTCCTGAAGACGCAGCCAAAACCGATGAGCTTATCAAACAAGTGATGGAATCTATCAAGTTTCTTTTCTAAGTGCTTTGAATACCAAATACACACATATTATATCTAATCAAGCTTTATTAAAAACGGATTGCTGCTCTTCGCCGGGCGGCAATCCTATTCCTTTGCAACTTAATCAGGAAGCACTGAAAATGCTAAGGAAAAGATACAACCATATTAAAAATGTGTTGATTTCGATTCTTGTTATGTCGGCTGTTGCTGCAATGGTTCCATTTTGTAGTCTGATTTTTATTAAGCACATTATAATATCGGATTCTTTGATAGCATTGTTATTTTTTATTTACCTGTATCTCATCAGTCTCGACCTGCGGCATCAGATTGCTTACTCATCAAGGCTTTATCACCGGCGTTTATCTGTAAGATTGCTGCAATATTGTTCTTTTCTGTTTATTTTGTTTTCGCCCGGCATTCATAGCAATTGCCGGAGAAATTGTTATGTGGCATTTTCGATGGTGAAGATCGGATGAGAAAAATTTTAACGTATTTTATTAATCGATCCGACCCTACACTGATACTTGGTCTGAATCCTGATGCTAGTCATTGCAGTTAATAAATCCGGTGGCTGAAAGCTGCTTGTCACAGACCTCAACATAAACTCAATCTCCCTGAATCATGAATAACGAAATTAGAATTAGTAGCCATCTGTAGTAAAAGCTTCCTCGAGAGCTGATGACTGATTACTGATGGCTGAATACTGCTTGACCTTCTCCAGCGTCTCACAGAATTAGATTACTTTTACACTGTGATTCAAAACATCTCCATAAACGATTATTTGTCTCAACCTGCGCCGCTCATCGATGTCCGCTCTCCGGGCGAGTTTGAACTGGGTCATATTCCGGGTGCAGTCAACGTTCCGTTGTTCAGCAACGATGAACGGGCACATATCGGAACAGTGTATGTGCGGCGCTCGCGCGACGAAGCTATGCAGATCGGATACGATTATGCCAATCCGAAAAAACAGTGGTTTATCGACGAAGTACGCAAAGTGGCGCCCGATGGTCATGTTGTGATTCACTGCTGGCGCGGCGGTATGCGCAGCCGGCTGTTTGCAGAACACCTGAATGAAAACGGTTTTGATCAGGTTTCAGTAATTACCGGTGGATACAAGTCGTGGCGCCGTTTGCTGAATGAGTTCTGGAAAAAACCGCATCAATTAATTATTCTGGGCGGCTACACCGGCAGTGGAAAAACACCGGTGATTAAACAACTTTCAGCACTCGGACATCAGGCGGTGGACCTCGAAGGGCTGGCTTGCCATAAGGGATCGGCATTTGGAGCCATCGGACAAAAACCACAGCCCTCGACTGAGCAATTCGAAAATGATTTGTACGAAATCTGGCGCCGCTTCGACCCAACCCTGCCTGTGTGGCTCGAAGATGAAAGTTGCAATATTGGAAAAGTGAATTTGCCGGCTGATTTGTTTGCGCAAATGCGGACAGCGGCGGTTTTTTTTCTCGATATCCCGCGCAGTGTCAGGGCTGAATATCTTGTTCTGGACTACGCTGCAGCCAGCATTGATGATCTGTGGAATTCTGTTTTGAAGATTTCAAAACGTCTGGGCGGACAAAATGTCAATCAGGCGCTGCAATGGCTCAATGAAGGCAAGTTGTACGAGGTGGCCTACCTCTCGCTTTCGTATTACGACAAGGCTTATCTGCGCGGTCTCGGATTTCATGACAATAAAAAGGTGGTGATGCTTTCTGCCGAAAGCATCGATGCCGCAAAAAATACTGAATTAATTTTACAGGAATATGAACGGAGAAAATAAAATACGACTCACGCAATTCAGTCATGGTGCGGGTTGCGGATGTAAAATTTCGCCGAAGGTTTTGAGTACCATTCTCGAAAGTCAGATAGAAACGGTTGCCGATGCACGTTTGCTCGTTGGTCACGAAAGCTGCGACGATGCGGCTGTGTATGATCTGGGCGATGGCACTGCTGTGATCAGCACCACCGATTTCTTTATGCCAATTGTCGATGATCCTTTTGACTTCGGAATGATTGCCGCAACCAATGCCATCAGCGATGTATATGCCATGGGTGGAAAACCGCTCGTAGCCATAGCTGTGCTGGGTTGGCCAATTGGAAAAATTGATCCTGAAATTGCACGCATCGTAGTCGATGGCGGTCGTCAGGCGTGTAATAATGCGGGCATCATGCTGGCCGGCGGACATAGTATCGATAGTCCTGAACCCATTTTCGGACTGGCTGTAACTGGTCGCGTCGATATCAAAAATCTGAAACAAAACAATACAGCCAAAGCCGGATGCAGATTGTATCTCACAAAACCTTTGGGTATCGGGATTCTAACAACCGCCGAAAAGCAAGGGAAATTGCGCTGTGAGCATAGTCGCATTGCAACGGAGTCGATGATAAAACTCAACAGCATCGGAGCTGAATTTGCCGCTATTCCGGCCATCACAGCCATGACCGATGTTACAGGATTCGGCTTGCTTGGCCATTTGCGCGAGATGTGCAAAGGCAGCAATCTGTCGGCATTGATTGAGTATGACAAAATTCCACGCTTCGAGCCGGTCGATGATTACATTGCTCAAAAGTGCATTCCGGGCGGAACAACACGCAACTGGGACAGTTATGGTCATAATATCAAACTTGGAAACGAAGACTGGAAGTCGCTTCTGTGCGATCCCCAAACCAGCGGTGGATTGCTGATTGCTGTTGAACCCGGCTTTTGCAGCGAGATTGAGGAATTACTGAAATCACACAACATGCCCGAAACTCCACTCGGTTTACTCACCGAAAGAAAAGAAGTGCTGATTGAAGTGACTTTATGATAACTCCACAATGCCGCAAAACCGGCAGCAATGAAGGAGGTAAAAACAATTTGGAGAGAAGAATTACTTCTTCTTACTCATCAAAATCTCATGTGCATTTCTGATGGCGGAAAAGCAATCCGAATCATTGCACTCAATAACGGCTATGCCACGCGAAAACTGCACCAGATCATCCTTGAATTTTATCTGCTGATTGAGCCTGTCGAGAATTTCCTCAACTTTGTGCATATAATTCTCTTTGACAATAACCAAAAATTCATCACCCAATCTGTAACGCGCGCACACTGCATGTCCACTAAGTACTTTGGCAAGCCTGGTCGCAAATAATTTCAACACCTCATCGCCTGTATCATAGCTTTGACGGTTGAAACGCCTGAAATCATCCAGATCGAGCAGGAACAAAACCAATGATTCTTTTTTCTGATGCTTTTTGAGGTAATGCAGAAATCCTTCGAAATTCAGCAAACCCGTTGTCTGATCAGTCAACAGTCTGCGATGCAAATGTTTCAGACGAGGATGCATCAGCACAATGGCTGCTGAAATTCCAACAATCACACCGCCTGCTGCCAGCAAAATAAATTGAGTTGTTGTCATGATCTTATTTCTTTTCGCGCTTGCGCAACGGAAAATCTTTTCGCTGCAGATAATCGTAACGCAGATTGCGTCCGGGCTGATAACTCATTGCCATTATACTGTCCTGTGCTTCTTTGATGGTGCTGTACTCTGCAAAATCAAGTGTTCGGATTACCGCTTCAAATACACGGATGGCACCTGAGTGATCGGCCAGCAGAATGCGTTTGCCCAGATTCTGATTCAGCAGATCAATAAAAGAATAAGCTATACGCCAGTCTGCTTCGATCAGCGTTTCACCTTCCGGATAATGATAAAAACGATTCTTGAAAGTCTTCGAAACCTTCGCTTTAATTTCCGGAGTTGGCTCGTCTCCGCCTGAATGTATGCGGGACAGCTGATCAACGATTTCATTTTTGAATTTAAATGTCAGCGCTCCGTATTTTTGCGAATTCAAACCAAACATAGCGTGGAACTGCATGTTGGAGTATCCGGCATTTTGCAGAAAATGACGTGCAGTTTGTTCCGTATTTTCCGATTCACTTCCGAAAACCTGCACAGGATGGTCTTTCGACCATGACCACATCGGATATCCGGCCTTGTCTAAAATATCAACTGCGACTTTAAAATCGAGTCCAAGCTCCTGAGCGGTTTTCTTTCCGGCGTCGCTCAGAAAGTTACTCATCGAGCCGCTGATGCGGCGATTGTTGCTCCAGGTGTCCCAGTAACCCGATCCGACAAACTCCGGATTCTCGCCACCAGACTCATGTTCCGACTTGCCGTGACGAACCATAATCACGTGCGTCTGATTCAAAGGGACATAGGCCTGCGGAAACAATGGAATGGCCTTGCCATTGGGCAGCCAGACAATTTCTTCATTCATCATCAGACCGCTTCCATCTTCCAATGCGCGACCTGTTGTACGACGCTTCCCATCGGGAGTTGTGGCCATGTCATCAGCCAGAACCAGTTTGGTGCGGTAACGGGTAAATGAGGCACCAGGTGTTGCAATACTTTGCGGACAAAGAATATCGCTGAAACGGCTCAGATTGAAAGTCTGAATCAACAACCGTCTGAAACTGTCATTCTTGATCAGACCGTTCCATGCGATGTAAAACAGGTTCGGATCACCATTGGGAATGCGATGACGGATGAATTCGTATTTTGATTTGATGTAGTTGTGCGGATTCATGTCGGTCTCGAGCAATTTGAAAAAGAAATAAATATCTTTTCCGATCACTTTCAGATT
The DNA here is from genome assembly GCA_964547605.1 of uncultured Bacteroidaceae bacterium. Lineage (GTDB taxonomy): Bacteria > Bacteroidota > Bacteroidia > Bacteroidales > DTU049 > GWF2-43-63. The sequence goes on from CAZJOL010000058.1 coordinate 10,301, forward strand.
GTTGACAAAATCAATGGTCACATCCTCAGGTTTTATTGAAATGGGTTTTCCATATACAACCTGCAGGAAACGGATGTCGTCCTGAACGCTTTGTACAGAATAACAGTTGTGAAATTCAGCATGTTCTCGGAGCACAATGTTTTCGCTCTGAATGTTTCTTGCAGCTGTTTTTTCTGTTGCAGCTGCATTTGTTTTTTCTTGTTTTTCTTTCATATCATCTTTTTTCCGTTCATTTTACTTTTTATATCGCATTTATAAAATATTGATAATCAATAATATGCGAAATTTACAGCAAAAGAGTCACAAATGTACAAAAAACCGTTGTGTAATTAAATACAATTCCTGACTTTTATTCAAAGTGCCCTGATTTTCCATATTGCTTGTGCAAAACAGATCATTATTCAATGAATTTTCATTTCTGTTGATAAATGGAGACGCTCCCGACATTTTAGCGTCAGCACTAATAGGTTAACAGAAGACTTGCTGACCTGGAATCGTCGGGGAAATGGCTTCCTGCACCCAACGATTCCGTGTCCGCGCCCTTTTGCGAATCAAAGTCTCGCGGACGCCAAAATATTGGGTGCGTTGCGCATTGAGCAATGAGCCTGAAACCGCATGCCGCATGCCCTAACCTCACCTTTATAAACTTGAAACTTTATTAACTTTCCACTCGTTCCGCGCGCTCATTCACACTATTCAGCACCCGGTACACAACAAACAGCAATCCCATAAAGACCATTGTCCACATGGCAGCAAGCCAGTAATCAGCATTTACGAAGCTCCAGTATGCCAGATAAATAGTGATGCCACGGCCTGCGTACAATATCCACGATAACAATCGTGCACCGGAAAAGAGACGGCCTTTCTTATATTTCGCAGGCCATATGCCGCCCGGATATACATGATCGACAAAGCGCTTCAATGTAACTTCATCATCGGGTTTTGTCAAAAATGTGACTGCAAGCCAGATGCAAGTAACAATGATTGATAAAACAATTATTGTAAATGAATACAGATCGAGCTCCATGACGGAGCAGGCCTGCATAATGGCGGCATTGAAATCCGGAGAAATGTACATGAGCAATTCCAGCAGATTGGGCAGTACCAAAGCAGCTACCATAGCCGAAAACTGCGACCACGCATTGATGCGCCACCAGTACCAGCGCAGAATATACACCGGCCCGACACCTGCTGCTATTGTAAAAAGAAAACGTGCAAATCCAAACAAGGTGTCTGAAAAATAAGCCACCACTCCGGCAGCCAGCGCCGTTGCAATCATGGTTGTAAGTCCGGCTCTGCTCAACTGCTCTTCGCTGGCATTGGGCCGCACATGATAACGGTAGAAATTCTGAATCAGCAGCGATCCGCCCCAGTTAAGATTGTTGAGAATGACCGATAAAAATGCAATTAAAAACATCAGTGCTGCAGCAATCAGCAACGGAAAACTTAAATGATTGGTGAATACCGAAATGTAGGCCAGTTCTGGCTTTAAGCCAGTTGCAAAATATCCGTCGGCGTAAGCAATGAAGGGCAGCATAAACTGAAATAATCCGATGATAACAGCAATTATCCCCGGCAGCACATTGCTTCGTACAACGTCTTTCGGGCTTCGTGCCGACATCATTTTTTGTCCGCTCATATCGGGCATATCGCACACCGACGCCATCCACCATTGCAGCAAGATGAAAACAAGGAATGCATTAAATGCCTGTGTGCCGGTTTCCGGGAACAACGAAAAATCGAGTCCTGCGTTAGCAATAGTGTTTCCAACATGCACCATACCTCCTGCGTCGCTGATTAATGCAGTCATTACAACAATAAACAGAGCAGCGAAAAGGATTAAAAAAACAAAGTCAAGGCGGATGCGTTCTCCCAAACTGTTGAAGAATGCTGCAACAATCACAATGCCTGTAATGATAAAAATCGCTTCGGCTTTTGTAAGGCCAAATGCGGTAATCATAAAATTCGACAAACCAATGTACGTAAACGCAAGAATAAAAGTAACCAGAAATCCGCCTACATAAACGGCTCTGAAGGCATGAAGAACTTTTGCACCACGTCCCGAGAAGCGGTAAAGCAGCAGCTCATTCTCAGTTTTGATGGGCACTCTGCGCCATAAATGCGCAAAAAACGACAACCCGATTGCCCCTCCAAAAAGCGACGACCACATCAGCCACATTCCCGACAGATTTCCCTCGGCCAGTGCAGCCGAAATCATTTGTGGCTCAGTGATAATACCACCGCCCATCATCATCGACACGCCAATGAGCCACCAGGGCAGTTTTCCTGTATTGAAAAGTGATTTTTTCATTTTTTCGAACAAACAAAAGTAGTTTAAAATCCAATTTATAGAATCGATATGTTTTTTTTAGCAGTTAATGAGTGATGAAATGCTGCTCTGTTGGCTTCATCGCTGTCATCCTGAGCCCCACCTGCTGTCACACTGATTGATGTAGAGTTCAGCTAATTTTTACAGATAGCTTCATCGTATCGAAGTGCTGCAGCAGAGCCCGCTGTCTTTCTGAGCCCTGCCTGCTGTCACACTGAGCCCTGCCTGCTGTCACACTGAGCCCCGCCGCTGTCACATTGAGCCCCGCCGCTGTCACATTGAGCGGAGTCGAAATGTCTGCAGCGGGGTAAACTCCGT
>CAZJOL010000059.1:0-12937 GCA_964547605.1 uncultured Bacteroidaceae bacterium
TCAACGGCCCTTCTCAGACAATCAAAAGCCATCACAATGTTGGCGGTCTTCCTGAAAAAATGAAGCTTAAAATAGTCGAACCGCTTCGCCTTCTTTTCAAGGATGAAGTAAGAAGAGTAGGTAAGACGCTGAATATTCCGGATAAAATGTTGTCGCGACATCCTTTTCCGGGTCCGGGCCTTGGAATCCGCGTACTTGGAGAAGTCACCGCTGAACGTATTCGGGTACTTCAGGAAGCTGATGACATCTTCATTTCGAAGTTGCACGAGACCGGACTGTATTCCGAAGTCTGGCAGGCCTTTGCCGTGCTGCTCCCGGTGAGCTCTGTCGGTGTCATGGGTGATGAACGGACATATGAGAATGTCCTTGCCATCAGAGCAGTGACCTCGGTTGACGGAATGACAGCAGACTGGGCTCATTTGCCGCATGAATTCCTGTCATCGGTATCTTCCGAAATCATCAATAAAGTAAGGGGAATCAACAGGGTTGTTTACGACATCAGTTCCAAGCCACCAGCCACCATAGAATGGGAATAGGTGCGTTTCGATTGGTATAAAGTTTGTAAATTGCGGCCGCTATGCGAAAAGTAAGTATCATTCTCTTCCTGATCTTTGCCGGTTTGTTTTCTGAATGCGCCCTTGCGCAGGTTCCAGTTACAAAATCCACTGAAATCCAGATTATTGATGGAAAGCCATTTTACATTCACGAAGTACAGAAAGGCCAGACATTATATTCAATATCCAAAGTCTATCAGTGTACAGTTGATGAAATAAAGGTAACAAACCAAATCAGTGACAATTCTCTCCTGGCCGGATTTCTTCTTAAAGTTCCAGTCTGTGACAAGAAAATCGAAGAGTCTGATATTGTGAATACAAGCGCCGGTAACATTGAAGGGTCTGAATATACAGTTCAGCGTGGTGAATCATTGTCTTCAATTGCTCAAAAACACGGTACAACAATAGAAATTATCCGTAAACTGAATCCGGGTATCAGTGATAATATAGCATCAGGTCAGAAAATCAGGGTTCCAATCATTTCTAAGCCCGAACCTGTTGATTCGGCCATTTATCATACTGTTGCCAGCGGGGAAACGCTGTTTGGAATTGCGAAAAAGTATCTGCTGACGCTAAGCGAAATCAAATCGTTGAATCCCGGAATAACCGAAAATCTTTCGATCGGACAAAAACTCATTGTCGGCTATAAGACTGACGGAACTGTTTCTGTGAAGACTGATTCCGCCTGCAATTGCGATCATCCGAAAAAACTGAATGAATACAATGTTGCATTGCTGATTCCGCTGTATCTCGATCGTGGCAGCTTCAAGGAATTTGACAAGGATAAACATGATGAAAACGAATGGTACCATAATATCGCATTCAGTTACATCCAGTTTTACGAAGGACTGAAATTTGCGCTGGACACATTGAAATCAAGCGGCATGAATGTTAACCTGTACGTTTTTGACCTTGATGAATCGGACACCAAATTAAATAAAGTCCTGAATGATCCGGCATTGAAATCGATGCATCTGATTATCGGGCCGTTTCTTGGAAAATTTCTCGACACCATCAGCCAATTCAGCTACGCCAATAAAATCCCGATGGTCAACTGTTTTCTTTCAGGTCAGACCGAGCTTAGAGAAATTAACCCATATTTCTTCAATCCGATAACCAGTGTGGAATTTCAGATGAAGGGCCTGGCTGATTTCTTCAAGACTGAACGCGCAGAATCCAATGTTATCATTGCTTATCAGCAAGGTGGATTTGAAGAGAAAGCTGCGATGATGCTTGATTCATTTCTGAAAGAAAACGCATACTCTTCATGGAAAATGGTGAATCTGACTGAATCCGGCCTTAAGGGTGCTACCGGACAATTTGTCGGCGGCAAGCGGGAAAACATTCTGATCATGCTCGCAAGCGGAGAGCTCTATGTTGAAAACATTATCCGGTCGCTGAATGAGTATAAGGAGAATTATACAATATCTCTGTATGGGTTACCATCATGGCTGAATTATGACGTTCTTGACCTTGAATTTCTTGAATTCCAGAACACCCATTTTTTCAGCAGTTCATTCATTGATTTCGAAAACGAAAACGTGCGCGATTATGCCAAACGTTTTCAGAAACGCTACAAGGCTGATCCCGAGAGACTTGCCTATGCCGGTTATGATCTGGGTTTATATTTTTTATCAGCCCTGAATAATTATGGTCCTGGTTTTTACAAATGTATTGACAAGCATAAAACACCCATGCTGGCCACGGAGCTGAATTTCAATTTTTCACCGGCTGATGGATATCGCAATACCTATGTTTCGATATATAAAATGAAGGACTTTCAGTTATGGAAAGTCAAGTGAAATAAGATATCCGATTTTAGATTTTTGATTTCAGACCTGGTAATCTGAGCAGGGATAAGTCAATGTGCGATTTGAATTTTGGAGGAATAAGAAATCAATAAATCACTTCAAAAATCACAAATCAAAATCAGATTTTCTAATCAGAAATAGATTTCCCTGAATTTCTCAAAGAACTCCTTATATAACTCCGGATTGCAAGCGATGATTTCGCGATTGAAAACAAATCCATCACCTCCTGCGAAATCAGTAACAACCCCACCGGCTTCCTGAACAATCAGAGCTCCAGCTGCGACATCCCAGGGATTCAACCCGAATTCAAAAAAGCCATCAATCCGCCCGGCGGCAGTATAAACCAAATCCACCGCCGCACTACCGAGTCGCCTTAATCCATGCGTGTGCCTGATGGAATATTGAATAAATTCCATGTATTCATTAATCTTATCAAAATCATGATAGGGAAACCCCGTTGCCCAAAGCGAATCCTTCATTGCCCCGGTATTTGTCACCTTAATAGGGTTCCCATTCAAAAAAGCTCCTTCGCTTTTTACGGCATGAAAAGTCTCGTTGAGGTTTGGTTCATGAACAACCCCTGCGAATAGCTTCCCGTTTTTCAGCAACCCAATACTGACACTGAACAGCGGAATTCCATGAATGTAATTTGTTGTTCCATCCAAGGGATCGACTATCCAGGTCCATTCGCTGCCAGTATTCTTTTCACCACTTTCTTCAGCCAGAAAAGAACTTCCGGGAATAATTTTACTAAGGTCATCAATCAGCATGGATTCCGATTGCTTATCAACAAAAGAAACAAAATCATTGAGACCTTTTGATACGACATCGCTTTTCTGAAGTTTCCTGACTGAATCGAGCTGAAATGAGCCAGCCCGGGAAGCGGCAAAGATGATTGAATGAATAAGGGATTGATTGGATTGCATGATGGAGGTTTGTGCAAAAGTAGGGAAAATGATGAAATATGTGTTATTTTATGCGAAAGTGTGAAAATTAAATCACACATTTGCATAAAAAATGATTTCCATTTCTGATTTCCTAAATCTCTCCCCAGACATCCGAAAGCAATTACTGAAAGACCTTCAGCAAGCACATAAAATTCAATCAAACAGCCAATTAGTAAAGGTTAAACCTGACATCAGCTGTCCTTTCTGTAATTCTAAAAAGTTCAGTCACAACGGACATGGATCTTCCGGGAAAGCCAGATTTATTTGTAAAAAATGCAACAGGACTTTTTCGGAAACAACGGGTACGCCAATTCATGCAATTAAAAAACAGGAGCATTTTTTTATGTTTCTAAATGTCATGAGTGAAGGTTATCAGACATTACACAAAATGGCTGAAATTACTGGGGTTACAGTATCGACAGCCTTTCAGTGGCGGCATAAAATAATGAGTGCGATGAATGCATCGCTTAGGAAATATGATGGAATAACGGATTTTAACACCGGAGTTGTTCCTTTTAGCAGAAAAGGGCTGAGAAAATGCAGTCATGACTTGAATGATTCCTCAATAAAAGCCAATGTGCTGGCTGTTGCCGATTATAGTAATAATTCTGAACTGACATTATTGAGTATTGGCACATTAAAACCTATGGATTTCACTAACGAATTGGCAGAAAAGCTAAGGAATAATGCCATTGTAATTACGCCATGGAATAGACCAGTGGCCGAATTTTCAAGAACCGGGAATCTCGGATTCACCTTATTCAGGCCGGAGAAATCGTACAACAGGTTTGATGTCAGGAATGCAGACAAATTACATGCAGAGATGGATAACTATGTAATGAAGCGTATGAAAGGTGTTTCGACCAAGTATCTTCAGGCCTATTCGGAATGGATTGACAGGATTGCAGGAATCAGAAAAGTAAAGATAGATTTCTGGAATGCATTGTTGAAGAATCAGGCTGCGTGGGGACGGTATGTGAACAGAGAGACAACTTTCTGCAAATTCATGATTTCAAGGGCGGAAACTAAATATGTACGGACCTTAAACCGAGAGTGGAAAAGTGCGGAAAAGTACGCGATTAATTAGGCTTCCTGCAAAAGACAAACTCTTTGTTTTGTGCTATTTCTGATAGCTGTATTGTACGGATCTCATTCTCCTGCACATTAGTTTCATCTATAGCACATTTAATATAGTTGCTGGTAAAACCGAATCTAAGACCGTTTTTACGGGTGCCTTCAGCAAGCATGGGGAGGACAGAACCCATGTTTTCTTCAAAAAAAGTTTGTTGCTTGGTTGCACCCAGCTCCAGAAGCTGATTGACGCGTTGGCGGATGGCGTGAGGGTGTACATGATCAGGATATTTACTGGCTTTGGCCAGTGGTCGATCGGAGTAGGGAAAAACGTGAAGGTAGCTAATGGGGAGCGATTTGATAAAATTGAATGTCAGTGTGAATTCATCGTCCGATTCTCCGGGAAAACCGGCAATGACATCTGCAGCGATGCACGCATGGGGAATTTGTTTTTTGATCGATGTGACTCTTTGACGAAAGAGAGAGGTGTCATAGCGCCTGTGCATTCGTTGCAGCGTTGAGTCGCAGCCGCTTTGGAGGGGCATGTGAAAATGGGGCATAATAATGCCGGATTGGGCAACGAGAGATATAATTTCGTTTGAAAGCAATTCGGGTTCTGTGCTACCAAGACGAATTCTGACATTGGAGCATTGTTCATCAATGGCTTTCAGAAGTCCGAAAAAATTTTCATTGTTATTAAGTCCGAAAGTGCCGATGTTCACGCCTGTCAAGATTATTTCGCGAAATCCTTTCGAAGAAATTTTCCCAATGTCGCTCAGAACGCCGGAAATGGTATTACTGGTACTTCTTCCGCGCGCATAGGGAACGGTGCAGTAGGTGCAAAAGTAGTCGCAGCCGTCTTGTATCTTGAGAAAGCTGCGGGTTCGCTGCTCGAGACTGTATGCTCCAAAAAATGAACTCATAATATCATTTGATACTACATCCCCTGACAACAGCCCGGCCAGACTCATTTTTTGCGAATGATTAACAATTATGTGCTTCCTGCCCCGAAGGAGTTCCTCCAATGAGCTGTTGTTGACATCGGCCATACACCCGGTTACAGCTATTGCCGATTCAGGGGCTGCTTTCATAAGCTTCGACAAGGTCTGGCGCGTTTTCTTTTCGGCAACGGCTGTCACTGCGCAGGAATGCACGATAATCCAGTCAGCTTCGGCTGCCTGACGTGTCTGCTGAAATCCTGCTTCGGTGAAATCCTTTATCAGAGCCGAAGACTCAGCGAAGTTCAACTTACATCCCAGTGTGGTAATGTAAAAGCGGGTGGGTGATTGTCCGGACATGCCTTATTTCGTATTTGAAAAGAATTATTAGTTTTGCAAAATTAACCAATTTAGACTTGTTATGAACAAACTTGCAGTAGTAGCTTTTGGCGGCAACGCATTGCTCCGGGGAGATCAGAAGGGAACCTATGCCGAACAGGTTGCCAATGTAACAGCCACTTGCGAAAACCTTGTGGATCTTATTAAGCAGGGATTTGATATTGTTATTGGTCATGGAAACGGACCTCAGGTAGGGAATGTGCTTTTGCAGCACGATGGCGGCGAGGAAAAACATGGAATTATTGCCCAGCCTATGCATTTCTGTGTAAGCGAAACACAGGGTTCCATTGCTTATCTGATTGAACAGCAATTACAGAATGTGTTGAGAAAACATGGTCTGAAGAAAAATATTCTCTCATTGGTAACACGCGTTGTTGTTGATAAAAACGACACCGCTTTTCAGAATCCGACCAAGCCGGTTGGGCCATATTATACAAAAGATCAGGCCGATAAACATGGTGTCGAATACGGCTGGGTTTTCCAGGAAGATCCGCGCGGCCGTGGATACCGCAGGGTTGTGGCTTCTCCAAAACCGGTTGACATTGTCAATTGGGAAATTGTTGAGCGTCTCGCCCGTGAAGGCAACATTGTTATCACCGTTGGTGGTGGTGGTATTCCGGTGATTGAAGACGAAAACGGCGATATGCATGGAATTGATGCAGTTATCGACAAAGATCTTGCATCTGCAACTTTGGCCTGTAAAATCAAAGCCAACGATTTTTACATTCTTACAGATGTTTCGAATGTTTACATCAATTTCCACAAGCCAGGTGAGCAGAAACTGGAGACCATTTCGGTTCCGGATATCGAAAAGCATCTGACCGACGGACATTTCACCGAAGGCAGCATGGCGCCTAAGGTACGTGCCTGTATTATGTTCGTGAAAAATGGTGGTAAAGAAGCGATCATTACCGAAGCTACACAATTGAAAAATTCAGCTGCCGGAACCAAAATAATTGCTTAAATTAGCGCCGGATTTAATATTCTGAATTTAAAAGTTTTCATATGAATTGTCCGAAATGCAATGCTGAATTAAAACCTGGTGCAAAATTCTGCCACGTCTGTGGTTTGGATGTCTCAACGATTCCGGCACCGCAAATGCCAGTGAATTCTACACCTCCGCCTGCGCCAGTAACTCCAGTATATCAACAACATCAGCCTCAACCACAGCAACAACCTCAATACCAGTATCAACAGCAACAACAACAGCAGCAGCAACAGCAGCAATTCAGCTATCAAAGGCAGCAGCAAATGAATCCGCAATCGATGAATGTTCCTCATGCAGCCGCGACAAGCGGCTCATCAACTTCCATTATTGCAGGCGTTGCAGCACTTGTTGGTGCAGTTGGTGTGTTTTTGCCCTGGGTGCGGGTTTCTTTTTGGGGAAGTTCATTTTCATCAAGTGGAATTGATGCCTGGCAAGGTATTATTGCATTAATTCTGCTTCTTGCAGCTGGCGTTTTAAGTTTAATAGGCAACGGAATCAGCATGGATTCTAAAACGCGGAGCACATTGACTACCTTTTTACCAGTGCTTCCGGCAGTGTTAACACTTTGGGTTTTAATCAGGGTGCTTACACAATCTATGGTAAATCCCGGGATTGGTTTGTTTTTGACTTTGATTGGCGCAGTTGCATGTTTTATTATCGGGCTTACATCAATGTCGAAAAACCCCGCAGCTCCGGTGATGAATCCACAATCTAATTTGCAAAATCCGAACAACGCATTTCAACAACCTCAGCCTCAAGCTAATCCTCAACCTCAGCCTTATACTCAATCTGGTCCTCAGACCCAGTATCAGCAGCAACCTTATGCCCAGCCGCAGTATGTTGCACCTTATCCGGGACAAAAAGCCCAGCAATCGAAAGGCACCATGGCAATTGTTTGCTTTTTTATCGGTGGGTGGGGAATTCATCGACTTATGATGGGATATTCCAACTGGTGGCTGATGATTATCACATTGGGCGGACTTGGAATCTGGACTTTGATTGATTTCATCCGCATTCTCACAGGAGATATGAAAATGGCCGATGGAAGGCCATTACTTTAAAAAACGAGTTATCTGTTAAACCCAAAAAAAACAATAAAACTATGGAACAAAACACAAACCCAACTCCGCAACAACCTCAGGGAAACCAAGGATTCGATTTTAACAAAGTCCCAAAAGAATCTTGGATATTAGCTGGTATTTCATTTCTCGGCTTTATATCTGTTTTTTTACCATGGGGTGTTTGGAATGCTTATTTCTTTAAAGTTTCAATTTCTGGCGTAAGTGGATATGGGGGATTTGGAGTGCAATGGGCCGGTATTTTAACCATGTTAGTCTATCTTGCCTTTATAACAATTATTTTGTTTGGAGAAGCAATTAAGATTGACCAAAAGACTAAAGAAACAATAATGAAATTTGGTGCGATTGCTCCATTTGTATTAGGCGTAATTGCTTTTTTAGTAATCATGGGAAAAGAAGGCTCATTAGGATTTGGACTCATCTTTAACTTGTTGTCAGCAATTGCAATCTTTCTTATTGGTAATAAAGTCATCAAGCTGAAGTAATATGAAAGCTCACGAATACGCATTCTGTCCGGAGTGCGGAAACAAACTGGAGGGGGACGAGTTTTTGTGCCCCTCCTGTGGTTTTAAGCTGGCTGAAAGACCACCGGTAGCACCACCTCCTGCCCAGCAGCAGGTCCCACCTGTGGCTCCGCCACCACCTCCGGTGTCGCAGCCAACACCACCACCGCCTCCTGTTAATCAGCAGGTACCTCCGGTTGCTCCTCCACCGCCACCGGTAAATCAGCAAACCCCACCGGTTGCAACACCACCGCCTCCTGTAAACAAACAGGTCCCGCCGGTTGTGCCTCCTCCACCTAAACCTCAGCCCCAGCCCGCGCCTCAATCTCAGCCGATCACTTACCAGCCATCTCCGCAGCAGCAATATGTGCCGCCAAAAAAGAAATCAAAAGCATGGCTCGTGATTTTACTTATTGTGCTGGGCGTTATTCTCGTTGGAGGCGGAGTGGGAGCTTTCCTTATTTACAACGGCACGCTTCCGAAAGACAAAGTTTCATTTTTGCCTGAAAGTGTTCTTGAAATGCTCACTCCGGCCAATAAGAAATCAGATAGCAGTACAACCGTTGTTGCTCCGAAACAGACATTCTATGTCACTTATTCCTACGGACTGATTAACAACAAAAAGGTGGTCATCATTTCATCAGTGATGGATCCGGCAAATTCAGCTAAATCCAATGAAGCCGGCGCTGAAACAGCCTTTCTGGAATTCGCCCGCATTAATTATTCCAAGGATTATTTCCACCTGACCAAGAACATGACGACCAAAACTTTCAACGATCGTAAAAAAGCGCTCGATGAAAGAGATAACATCAAAAAGGACTTTGAAAAGAAAGGCTATGAACTTCGCCTGATGGAAGTTCAATACTCTGTAAATTAATACCGAATTATGGCATTTAATCTGAAAAACAGAAATTTTCTCAAACTGCTGGATTTCACTCCACAGGAAATTAAATTTTTACTCCAGCTCTCAGCTGACCTCAAAAAGGCAAAATACGCCGGAACCGAAGTCCAGAGACTGAAAGGCAAGAACATCGTTCTTCTTTTTGAAAAAGACAGCACCCGTACACGTTGTGCTTTCGAAGTGGCAGCCCTCGATCAGGGTGCTCACGTAACCTATCTTGGCCCCAGTGGCTCGCAGATTGGTAAAAAAGAATCAATGAAGGACACCGCCCGCGTTCTTGGCCGTATGTACGATGGTATCGAATACCGCGGATATGCACAGGAAATTGTAGAAACCCTTGGCAAATATGCCGGTGTTCCTGTATGGAACGGTCTTACCACCGAATTCCATCCAACGCAGATTCTTGCTGACTTCCTCACCATGATGGAACACACCGACAAACCGCTCAACAAAGTGGCTTTCTGCTACATGGGCGATGCCCGTAACAACATGGGTAATTCACTTATGGTTGGTGCAGCCAAAATGGGAATGGATTTCCGTGCTTGCGCTCCTAAAAGCATCTGGCCGGAAGAAGGTCTGGTGGCTAAATGTCGCGAGATAGCCAAAGAAACCGGAGCAAAAATCACCCTTACCGAAAATGTTGAAGAAGGCGTGAAAGGCTGCGATTTTCTTTATACCGATGTTTGGGTTAGCATGGGCGAACCAGCAGAAGTATGGGCTGAACGCATCAACTTACTGAAGCCTTATCAGGTGAACAAAAAAGCAATGGATCTCACTGGAAATCCAAATGCAAAATTCATGCATTGTCTGCCGGCTTTTCACAACCGTGAAACAGTCGTTGGTGAAGACATCTTCCAGAAATTCGGTATTGAATCAATGGAAGTGACCGAAGATGTATTCGAGTCATCAGCATCTATCGTGTTTGACGAAGCTGAAAATCGCCTTCACACTATCAAAGCTGTGATGGTAGCTACGCTGGCATAAGCTGACATTATTTCCATTAAGGGCCTCACTGCAAAGTGGGGTTTTTTTTTTATGGTACTTCAGGATTTTGTGTGGTATTATTCAAATGTCTGTTTCCGGAAACTGTTGCTGAGGTTGGCTTTGGCGTCAACCTGTCATTGCTGATACTTAAATGTCGGGGAGACACGTGCGCCCGGCATACGGAGAGGTTTTTGCCACAATGGCATCAAATGATTTTTTGTGACTTCGTGTCTTTGTGGCCTAATCCAGCGTGACCAATCCGTTCCGCCCACCAGACCCACAAAAGAAACAACGCCCCGTATATCATCGGACGCAGCACCCACAAATGGATGAATTCTGCATTTTCAGGTAAATATGCCCCGGCAAGAAACAAGAAAAACATCCGCAGAATATTCGCCACATGCATCGTAAGCATGGCCGCAGGAATAAACCACAGCTTGCGTTTCCATGCGCCCGGAAAAATCAGGAACAACAACAATGTCATTACCTGCAGCTTCAGTCCAGAGCAGGAATCAACTACCGAAACCGGGCATCCGGAGCGGAAATACAAGGTCTGCCCGCGCTCTGCAATAATTTCATCTTCAATAAATAACTCCGTCAAATAGCTGCTTGCATCAAAAACATTCGCCGCCATAACAGCTGAAACCCGCTTATATCCATCGTTTTGCTCAAAGCACGACTCAAATCCATCCCACAATACATGTATGGAAATGACAATTGCAAAAAAAATTAATATCTTCTTGAGCGGCTTGTAGCGCGGCGTTGAAAATAACCCCTCGAAGGGTTTCAAACCCGTCGAGGGGTGAGCATTATTTTTCACAACGGCGTAGTTTCCGCACACCATACAACGCACCCATACCCAGAAGCAACAACAGTCCTTCACCCACTGGACCACTAACTACTTGATTACCTCCGGCGCTTGGATCATCGGGCGGATTGGGAAGCGCACGCTCATTCACATCGCCGATGCCGCGTTCAGTACTGTTTCTCGCTGCATCATCATTGTTGTCATCGCGTTGGAAAATCTGAGCTGACAATGAAATATTCACAACAATCAGAAGTGAAAATAAAACCGATTTTATAATAGTTGTTTTCATTTTAATTCTTTTTTTGTGTGATTATTTCTGAATCATCAAGCGCGAAGTGAATATGCCCGTGGAGCCGGTAACCCGCACCAGAACTATGCCTTGTACATCGGGTTGCGGGATGAGCGAACCATTTCCAAGCGTCATTTCGCGCGACCAAAGCAGGCGTCCGGTGAGGTCAAGAATTTCAATCATAGCATCTTTTCCAACCAGCGAAGGAATATCCAGTACAATATTTTGATCAGTATTATAAATTTTGTAACTATGTTCAATAAATGTAATATTGTTCGTAAGATTGCTGAAATGCACTCTGAATCTGTTTTTTGGATTAGAAGTCTGATGTGTGAATGTAAACACAGGATGCGTGCGCAGGTCGATGAGTTGTCCGGTTAGCAGGTCTTCGAATATAATACTGATATCTGTATCGAATCCATCCATGCCTTTTGCTGAGATGGTTACGAGTGAATCACTGGTCATTTCAAAACCGACATCGACTGAGCAAGGCAGAGTGAGTTCGGGCAACGACTGAATTGAAAGTTTCTGAAATCCACTATAGCAGTACAGTTTCGGCGGTCCGTTGAAACCGATTATTTTTTCAGCGGGAGTGCCTGCGATATCAAAATACATCATGGTTTCATCGCTGCCTGAATGAGTTTCGGCTTGTAAAACCAGACATGAAGGCATGAATATTTGGTTTTTAAAAAAAGCCGTGTTGTTATGCAAGCGCGCATTGTTGTTCATAATCAGCTCAGGTGAATCCCCATTGCTTTGTACAAAGAAAGATTGTCCCACAGGGATATACGGTGATCCTTCATTGATGCCTACAGTGCCGTTCCATACCGCATAATTCTGTGATATGCTGTTCCATATCCAGATAGTATTGTTGAGATTTGTCTTTGTCCATCCCGACGAAGCATTCCAGTCTATTGCTGATGGATAGGGGTTTGGAACGAGGTAGAATCCGCTGTCGCCGGGTGTAGCAGCCGCTGTGTTGCAGCTGAATGAGCCATTGTTGGCTTCACCGGCAAAAGCGTAAGTGTTACCTGAGGAATTTGGATAAAAAATCATGAATCCTTCGGTTTCGTCCATTGGCGTGGTTGTGGGCGCCGACCAGGGAATAAAGGCATTGGTGGAAGGATTGTAATCATAGAGATAAGATCCCATAAACAGTCCGGAAAGTGAGTTATTAGCAGGCACCAGTGGCACCGAAACGCAGTGATACTTTTTATTTGAAAGAGTGCCCGAGGTGTAATCAAACCCGCTCACAAAGCGCTGAATGGTCATGGGGACATTATCGGTATTATGAATCAGTGAACCGGTTCCCGATGAAGTGCTTTCGATAACAAGGCCGCTGTTGCCTGCGTTGTTCGTTAATGTTCCATTGACGGTAAGCGCATTGTTTGCCGTAACGGTCACCACAGCGCCCGATTGAATGGTCATGTTGTTACATGCTGCAGTGGAAATATTTATTTGTGGATCGTTGGTAACATCAGGAATCAGAACATGGCTGGTTGCTGTTGGAACGCTGTTGCCGAGCCAGTTTGCACCAATATTCCATGCGGTGCTTGTTGCGCCGGTCCATGTGAAAGGATTTATGATGGTAACAGCGTAATCTTCAAACTCTCCGTCAATACCTGTTGCACACGAGGTCGTGTAACCATTATATGCAGATGAAAC
>CAZJOL010000060.1:0-11466 GCA_964547605.1 uncultured Bacteroidaceae bacterium
CATGGAACCGTTGTTTTTGCAGTTGTTACGACGGTTCCATGTTCCGGCCTGTTTATAAAATCCTCGAAGAGTTTGGAACTCTTCGAGGATTAATTTTGGCCGGAACGGTGGAATGTCGTAACAACACGCGGTTTTGAGACAGCCTCTCGAATGAAGCTTTTTCGCTAACTTTGTATCTGAATGAAAAGCATTTCCCTTCAGGAACATATCAATCAAAGCAGGATTGCAGCTGCAGCCAACCGCGCCAAAGGAAACCGGCACGGACAAATACTTTCCATGCTGTATTCCGATCCTTATCATTTTATTGAGGAACTGATACAGAATGCTGAAGACGCCGTTGCCCGCCTCAAAGATGAGACTGTGTCCGGCTTTGTGAAGATAATCATTTCGGAAAACGGAATTTCATTTTTACACAACGGCGATCCGTTCAGCGAAACAGACCTGATGGCCATCACAACATTTGCCTCCACCACGAAAAAAGGATTGCCCGGAATCAATCAGATTGGCAAGTTCGGCATTGGTTTTCGCTCTGTGTATGGAATAACTGATAATCCCGAAATTCACAGCGGGCATTTTCATTACCGCATCACAGATTTCGAAGTGCTCGAAGAATGCGCACCTAAAGATACCGATGAATTCACGACACTCATCTGTCTTCCTTTCAAAACATCTGTCAGCGCGGATTTCCGGGAATTGCTCCGAAACAGAATCTGCGCACTCAACCCTACCTTTCTGCTGTTCCTGAAACAGATTCAGCAAATCGAAATCATTGCGGAACACCAGTCGGTTGTTATAAGCGCTGAAACAGATGTGCCTGAAAAAAACATTCAGTACAAAACAATCATTTCCAGCAATAACGGAAAAAGAAATGTTTCGCGCTATCTGTTGTTTCAACGTAGCAGTGGCCGCAACCGCGAAGCAGCCATCGCATTTCAGGTCGGTGATTCCGGTAATTTCATTCCGGTTAAAAATCCGCAGGTCTCTGTATATTTTCCGACACAATTCCACATCGCGCATTCTGTCATAGTTCACGGTAGTTTTACCACAACACCGAATCGCGAAAACATTCCATTCTCCGAAGAGTGGACACCCGAGAACAATGTAGTATTGTCTGTTTTATCTGATTTGATGCGGATTTCACTGCGGTCATTACTAAGCAAAAAATTGATGAGTGCTGATTTCTGGACACTCTTTTCATGGAACAGCACTTCCGAAAATCCTGTCTCAGCCGTCATTTTCGAATGCCTGAACAAATTTATCTCTGAAGAAAAATGCCTTCCTGATCAATCTGGGAAAATGCAATCAGTCTCAGGACTGTGTGTCAGTGAGGATGAAAACCTGTTTCATCTTCTTGCAGCAAAAGACATCATGAGTGTCTATGGCCGCTTTGGATTTCTTCATAAGGATATCACCGCTATTGAATACTTTGTTTCCTGCCTGCGCAAAACACATAAGCTGAAGGTGGCCGACATCGATTCATTCGCTTTTCATATTGCAAGTCAGACTGAATTCCTTCAGAAAAAACCGCTCACCTATTTTCCCACACTGTATCGTTTTATCGCACTGCATCCGCGTTTGTGGGACAATACACATAAAGGCCGTTACTACAATCTTCGTCACAAGCCCATCATACCGGACAAAGGCAAGCGGCTTACAGCGCCGTTTTCCGATAATGACAAACCGCAGATTTTCATTGGTAAGGCAACCAACGGATTTTCGGTTGTACATCCGGAACTGACTTCCGATGCCGATTGCATGAATTTTTTCGCCATGCTTGGCATTCCCGATTTTGCGCCGGGACTTTCCGAAGCAGATATTCTGATCAGGCGCTTCAAGGATAAAACTGCATCGGCCTGGTGGTGCAGTCTGTATGAGCTCTATGTTTCAACCGAAGCCAGTGTGAAAGAACGCATACGCGAAAAAACACGGGAACTGAACTGCCTGCCATGCATTGATTCGCAAAGCGGAAACAAAGTATTCGTAAAACCGCCACAGGCCTACATGGCAAATCAGCACCTCACTGCATTTCTGTCATTCCATCCATCGTTCTTTGTAAACCCGCAGCTGATCACGTTTATATCAACTCACAACATAGCGGTTTCGCAATTCAGACTTTTCCTTACAGAGCTTGGTGTTAATGCTGCTCTCAGAATTATTGAAACAGAAACTCAGCTGGATGGCACTCGTAAATCGTCACTGAGAGCCGGTTTTGAACAGTTCCCCATTGTCCGTGAAAAAATTATTGACTGGACTATTGAAGGCCTTGACGCATTTCTGAATCATCCGACACCCGCTGCTGCCGCGGCATTGTGGCATCTGCTGGGCAAAGTGGATGAACAGCATCGCAAAGCTTCCTACACTTTTGAATCTTATGTGCGGAGCGAAACCGTGCATTTTGCACCAGCATTTATTCAAAAACTGAAAGAAACCCCCTGGTTGTTTGACGATCGTATGAATGCCGCTACACCACAAGGTTTTCCGATGGAGCGGCTTCATGTAAGCTTTCATCAGGCAAAGCCGGAATCATTGTGGATGGCTGAAGCGCTGGGAATGATCACCGAAAATGTATCGGCCGAAGAAAAAGAGATATTGTCTCTCATAAGAAAACATAGACTGGATGCGGGATCACTGCAACAGCTCCTCGACGGCGATAAAAGGGAAGTTGTGTTTTTTCAACATCGGCCATTGTCGGAAACCGCTCCAGCTGCGGGAAACGCGTTGAATTTTTCAATGGCCGATCTGAAAGCAATCATTCAGTCAAATCCTTTTGCTTCAAACAATTCACAAAGCTGGGACCAGTGCCTGTTTGAAGATAAAACACAAATCCTGAAAGATCATTTTCTCAATTCAATACTTTCAGGTTCAAAGCAACTTCAGCCATACACGGTCGCTCCGGGACATTTGCAGATCAGGCAGGATTTGCTGATACTCACACATTATTTCACAGGAGTCAGGCCTGATGCGGGCGAAGCCATATTGCTGCCGGCATCGTTTGCTGAACATTTCAATGAGCGTCCCGAAAGAAATGATACAGGCCTGTATGTTTTCAATCTGAGCGAAAATACCTGCACTGAAGTCTCGCCTGAAAACTTTCACGCTTTTCTGAAGTCCAATCCCATTGCTTTTATTCATTCAATGAAACTATCCAATGATTGAGCTGAATTCCTTTGTTGGGCACCTGAGCGGCCTCTGTCCCGATTTCCGGAACAGGAAATATTTGCTGGCCATCAGTGGTGGAATTGACAGTATGGTTATGCTGCATCTGTTTCAGAGTGCTGGATTGAACTGCGCCATCGCTCATGTCAATTTTCAGTTGCGTGGATCAGAAAGCGAACGCGATATGAATTTTGTTTTCGATGCAGCACGCACAGCCGGATACAGAATCTTTGAGCAACGATACGACACCAAAGATTTTGCGCAGAAAAACCGAATGAACATTCAGGAATCCGCGCGGAAACTGCGCTACGGATTTTTCCGCGAAACTGCGGCCAACAATGGATTCGACTTTATCTGCACCGCCCACAACCGCGACGATGTGGTTGAAACCCTTATCATGGGCCTGAACCGGCGCGGGAGTCTGACCACGCTGGCCGGAATCCGCGAAATCGAAAACCAACTGCTGCGCCCGATGCTCGATTACTCCCGGGCCGAAATTGAGGACTACGCCGCCGGCAACATGATTCCGCACGTTGAAGACAGCTCTAACATCAGCGATAAGTACCTGCGGAATAAAATACGTCATCATCTGATTCCACTGCTCGAAGAAATCATGCCCGGATTCAGTGAGCGGGCGGCAGGCTCTGTCTCATTTCTGCGCGATCATCAGCAGTTTTTCGCAACTGCCGCCAGAACAGAACTGGGAAAAACCGGCGATCCCGAAAAAGAAGGTCTGGACATAATCAAACTTAAAGAGAATCCTTCCGCGGAACTTTTACTCATGCATTTTCTGCTCAGTCAGGGATTTTTTCCGGCCTCGGCCCGCGACATACTGAACATCAGCAACCATTCCGAGCCCCATGAATTTACGGCACCCGGCAAAAAGCTTCTTGTACACCGTGGTAAAATGATCCTCCGCGAAACAGAAAACGGTTCCGACGATAAAATATGGTACATCGACGAAGATATTGATACATCTCATCTGCCGCTGTCAATGCAGGCTTCATGGGTCACCATCAACACCGCCGAAGAAGTGAAAACAGA
The DNA here is from genome assembly GCA_964547605.1 of uncultured Bacteroidaceae bacterium. Lineage (GTDB taxonomy): Bacteria > Bacteroidota > Bacteroidia > Bacteroidales > DTU049 > GWF2-43-63. Next base: position 4,201 of record CAZJOL010000060.1, read on the forward strand.
TAACCGAACGGTTTTTCTCTGTCCCGATGAAATAATATTTCCTCTTTTCATCAGAAAGTGGGAAGCGGGCGAACGGTTCATGCCGATGGGAATGAATCAGCTTAAAAAAGTCGGCGATTTTTTCACGGATCTGAAAATCACTGTGGCAGAGCGAGATAACGCGTATATCATGTACAGCGGCACACGTCCTGCCTGGCTGATGGGCTACCGGATTGACGAGCGGTTCCGTCTGCGCAGCTTCCCGACCCGCGCGCTTAAGTTGCAAATACTCTGAACAATTTCTTACTTTTGCTACGTTATATATTTAAATTTCCAGATATGATTTTCCGCAGAATTCTCCTCACTTTAGCAGTTCTCTTCTCCTTCGCTGCAGCTCAGGCGCAACTTGTGAAACCTGTAAAATGGACAACCCGCGTCGATAAAGTATCGGATACTCAAGCCAATATTGTGCTGACCGCCACCATCGATCAGGGCTGGCATCTGTACTCGCAATACAATCCTGCCGGCGCATCTTTGCCAATGGTATTCACCATTACCCCATCAAAATCTTTTATCAACATGGGGAAAGTCGCAGAATATCCCAAGCCAACAGAGGTCTATGAAGAGGTGTTCAAAGTGACCGAAAAATTCTGGACAGGAAAAGCATATTTTACTCAACCAATTAAAGTACTGTCTGACAAAACATTTGATTTTGCCATTAGTCTCAGTGGACAGGCCTGTCAGGAAGACGGCTTCTGCGTTCAGGTGGAAGATGACCTCGTCGTAAAAGTCGATGGCAGCCAGTACAACAAGGAAAATCCGGTCGATACCACAGCCATTGCCGTTGTTGATTCCAATAAAACAGAAACAGATACCAGCAAATCTGAAACAGCAGTCATTTCACCCGATGGAACAGATGTAAAGGGTGACAGCAAATCAATATGGGGCGTTATCATCGAAGCCATTCTCTGGGGATTGTTTGCATTGCTCACTCCCTGCGTTTTCCCAATGGTTCCTATGACTGTTTCATTTTTCCTGAAAGGTAGTGAAAACAAGGCCAAAAGCCGCTTCAACGCTTCAGTATTCGGCATCAGCATTGTGGCTTTATACACCATTCCCATTGCTGTGTTGATTGGTATCACTTATTTTGTGGGAGGTGAAGCCATCACCGCCGACATCTTCAACTGGCTGAGTACACACTGGATTCCAAATATTCTCTTCTTTCTCATTTTCATGATTTTCGCAGCATCCTTCTTTGGTGCATTCGAAATAGTGATGCCATCCTGGGCAACATCAAAGGCCGATTCCAATGCCGACCGCGGTGGAATTTTCGGATCGTTTTTCATGGCTCTTACACTGGTGCTGGTTTCATTCAGCTGCACCGGACCAATCGTTGGAACCATCATAGTGAAATCTACGCAGGGTGAAATCTGGGAACCCATTATCACCATGCTGGCTTTCTCCACAGCATTTGCACTGCCTTTCACCTTGTTCGCGTTCTTCCCGTCCTGGTTGAAAAATCTTCCGAAATCAGGTGGCTGGCTCAACTCCGTGAAAGTCGTGCTTGGTTTTGTCGAAGTCGCCCTTGGTTTCAAATTCCTCAGTGTGGCCGATCAGGTCTATCATTGGGGCATTCTCGACCGCGAAACCTATCTCGCCATCTGGATTGTAACTTTCACGCTGCTTGGTTTCTATCTGCTTGGAAAACTCAAATTCAAACACGACAGCGAAGTGAAATACCTCAGTGTTGGACGGCTTGGAATGGCAATCGGCGTTTTTGCTTTTGTTGTTTATATGATCCCCGGTATGTGGGGTGCACCGCTGCGCGTTCTTTCCGGCTATCTGCCTCCGCAACAGACGCTCGATTTCGATATGTCACGCATTGTACGCGAAGCTGCCATGCTTAACGGCGGCGGAAACGGTGAACCATCCAAACTTTGCGAAAAACCAAAATTCGAAGACATTCTGCCCGCTCTGCCACATGGCCTCGAAGGTTATCACGATTTCGATCAGGCACTCAAATGCGCAAAGGAACAAAACAAACCTCTGTTTGTCGATTTTACAGGCCATGGCTGTGTGAACTGCCGCGAGATGGAAGCCAACGTGTGGAGCGCGCCAGAAGTGCTTAAACGGCTTAAAAACGACTACATTGTTGTGGCATTATATGTTGATGACAAAACCGAACTTCCGGAATCGGAATGGATCACTTCGACCTACGACGGCAAAGTGAAAAAAACCATCGGACGAAAATTTGCCGATCTGCAGGTAACCCGCTACGAGCAAAATGCACAGCCCTATTACTGTCTGCTTGATACAGCAGGAAAAGACCTGGTGAAGCCACGTGCATACGATCTCGATGTAGATGAATTCGTTCAGTTCCTCGACAACGGTCTGAAAGAATTCAAGGCGCGGCAGGGAAAATAAAAACAGTTGAAATACTATTCTGAAGCAGGCTGCGGCCTGCTTTTTTTATTTTAGGATGTTTAATGCCAAAAGGAAATATACAACTGTCCAAAGATTTGGATGACTCCGGAGGAGTCGCATGTCTATAGAAAACAATAAGAATAAAACACGACTCCAGCGGAGTCGAATGTTTTTCAAGCTGTTTCGCACAGGTAGCCGTTTACATTCGACCTCTCTGAGGTCGTGACTGGTATATACATTTCTCTATAGACATGCGATGCCTCTGGCATCGGCCATCAAATTCGCATACATACATCGGCCTAAAATATATTTCACAACGGTATAAATTAAAATCAGCAAATAAAACTATTTGATATATTTGTGTTGCAGGTGCCCGACGTTTACTGCATAATATCCCAAATGTCTCATGAATATAACTGTTGAAATTATTATTGCAGGAATGCTTGCTCTGTTTGTTTTATTTGAGACAATCCTCATTAATATTTTCAAAAAAGATAAAAATGCATTATTAACAGGAATGGTAAGTTTGCTATCCGTTTTGTTTGGGCTGTATTTATGTATGAAAAATGGATTAATTCTTGACTATGGGACAGAGCAAGAAATAATAAAATCGCATGCCTTCACAATGTACGTTTTAGGAGTTGCAAACTTTTGCATCGGATTACTATTTATTGGAATTTCATTTATTAAATATATCATTTGGCAAACCAGAAAGGTCCACAATAAAAGCAGATAATAAGAAGGTACACTTTGATTAATCAATATCTCAAAGCAGAAGTTCCTCAGAAACTATTCCGCTCAATCAGCTTCTCAATCCAGTTGATAATAGATATTGCAGTCAAAAAATTGTAACTTTGTAAAAAAACAATCATGAGTACTGTCGAATTAAGGCATACTATAATTGAAATGCTATCAAAAATTGATGACACCTCGTTTCTGAAAGCCATTAAGACTATTGTAGAATCAAAGGCAAATGAGGATATCTACAAATTATCCGATTTCCAGAAGAAACGTATTAAAGCTGGCCGCGAACAGGTTAAGTTGGGACAGACCATCTCAAATGACGCTTTACAAAAGGAGATCAAACAATGGCTAAGTACAAAATAGTTTGGTCAATTGAGGCCAGACTTGACTTGCTTGATATACTCGGCTTCTACATTGAAAGAAATAAATCTGTTTCCTACAGCACCAAATTAAACGATAAAATAAATAAAAGTCTTAATCAGATTGAACAAAACCCCTTTATTGGTATTAAAACGGAAATTGAATCAGTAAGAGCTTTGATAACCGGACACTATCAGATTATTTATGAAATACAAGAACAAACAATCGTTGTAGTAATGATTTGGGATTGCCGCCGCGATCCTGAAGATATGGTTATCGACCTGCGCACCAAGCAATAAAAAAGTAAGAATTCAGAAAAGAATTTTAGTTATACACCTCTCAGAAACTATTCCGCTCAATCAGCTTCTCAATCCAGTTGGCCGGTGCCTGATAATCAATGTGGAGCATCTTGTCGAAAAGCGCTTCGGGACTGACATCTGACACAATCGCCTTCAGGTGATCCTCGCGCACAAATTTTTCTCTGACTGCATTCTGCAGCATTTCGAGCAGCGGATTGTAGTAGTTTTTCGTGTTCAGCAATCCGATGGGCTTCATCTGCAAACCAAGCTGCACAGCGGTCGCCACTTCGAACAATTCGTCAAAGGTACCGAAACCACCCGGCAAAGCGATGCAGGCATCAGCCTTTTCGAGAATGGTGGTTTTTCGCGTTGCCATCGAATCCGTTACAATCAGCTCTGAGAGCCCCTTGTGGACAACATTCTCGGACATGAAAAACGAAGGCACCACACCGGTGATGTGCATATTCAGCCGCAGCGCCTCCTCGGCAACAATGCCCATCAGTCCGGTACAGCCTGCGCCGGTGATGACCGACACATTGTTTTTGTGCAGAACACGTATAAGTTCTTCGGCGCTCTCAGTATATGCTTTGTCAGCGCCGGCCGATGAACCGCAGAAAATCGCAACGGTCCTGATGTCTTTCTTTTCATTCATGATGCAAAGATATGGATTGCAGAAAAAAATCCTTGCGAAAACAGGACAACATCACCAATTTATATTTACTTTTGCAGTCGCAAAACTCTTGGTAGCTCAGCTGGTAGAGCAATTGACTCTTAATCAATGGGTCGGGGGTTCGAATCCCCCCCGGGAGACCAAAGCCACTCTTTTTCGGGAGTGGCTTTTTGTTTTTCAAATAAAACGAGGAAGTATCAAAATCGCTTTAAAACTGCAACCAAAGCTTGAATTAGCAACCGACCTTCCAGAGTTCGAAATGAAATGAAGAACCTGGAAGAGTCGAAAGCTGAGACATCTTACCAACTATTCCATGTTCTGAGATTCTCTGCGAACTATGGAATGTTGGATTGCTGTTGCCTGTTTTGAGAAAATCTCGCGTGAAATTAAAACTCTTCAACAAAATGCCACACACAAAACCCGTATAACCGCAATTACTACTTTGCAGGTGATGCAATACCTGCAATGCTCACCCGCACGCCTTCGACCGCCAGCAGATGTTTTGCGCAGGCCTCAATGGTGGCGCCGGTTGTGATGACATCATCGACCAGCAGCACATGTTTCCCTTGAATTTTCTCCGGATTCCGCACAGCAAACATGTCTTTTACGTTCTGATAGCGGTCCCAGCGGTTTTTACGTGTCTGCGTTTCGGTGAATTCAACCCGCACCAGAACATCCTCAACAATTTCCGTCGGATAGCCCTGAACGAAGCCATCGGCAATGACTTTGCTCTGGTTATAACCACGTATTTTCAGTTTTTTCGGATGCAAAGGAATGGGAATAACCGCATCAATATTGGCATACAAGGCCGATTCCGCCAGCATTTTCCCAAGCCTGCGCCCGAAATACACACCAACTTCCGGCCGGTTCTTGTATTTCAGCTGATGCATCATATGCTGAATCAGTCCGCCTTTATCATAAAAGCACATGGCTGTGGCATTTTCGATGGGCAGCTTGCCGAAAAAGAGCTGTGCGACAGGATTATCAGCGTAGGTGTGAAAATCCGTTTTTGCAATTTTGGAAAGACAGGAGAGACAAATGGTTTTTTCACCACGCATCAGACTTTCGCCGCAACCGCAGCATAAATCAGGATAAAACAACTGAAGCAGGGATCCAAATATCATCTGTCAAATAAATTTTCCTGTTTTTCGTTCAAAAGTAATAAATTTGCACTTCATTTCATAAGTACAATGTTTTATGGAAAACAACGATTCCCAGCAGAAAAAAAACAGAACCTATAAAATAATCATAGGCCTGCAGCTGATTATCATAGCGATACTTGCTGTTCTTCTTTTCACCACTAAATCAAGTGTGGATACGGTAGTTCTTGAAAAGGAAAAATCGGTTCAGATGTCCGAAGAATTACAGGTTGAACTTGATTCTCTGATGGCTGAACACGACAAAATCAAGAAAGAATATGGCTACCTGAGCGACCAGCTGACTGCCAAGGACAGCACCATTCTTGCTCAGGCCAAGGAAATTGAAACCCTCATCAATTCTCAGGCTGATTACCGCCGCATCAAGAAAAAACTCGATGCGCTCAGACAGATTACGCAGGGCTACGTCACTCAGATCGACAGTCTCTACCGCGTGAACCAGACCCTGACTGATGAAAACACAAAAATTAAAGGCGATCTGGACAATGCTAACAAAAAAGCTGATGAACTGACAAAGGAAAAAGACGATCTTTCAACCAAGATCAATGATGCCGCTTATCTGAAAGGTTACAATGTCACAGCCACCGGTTACAATCTGAAATCCGGTTCGAAAGAATCCATTACCGACCGCGCCCGCAAGGTTGAACTCATCCGTGTATGTCTCACCATCGGTGAAAACCCGCTCGTGTCAGCCGGACAGAAAGACGTGTATGTGCGTATTGCACGACCTGATAATATCATCCTCACTCAGGGCAGCTATTCTTTTATTTACCAGGGACAGCGCATTCAGTACACGGCCAAAACGGTAATCAACTATTCCCAGAAAGCATCCAGCGTTTGCATCGATTATCCGCGCGACAATATTGAACTTCCGGTTGGAAAATACCACATCGCTGTTTTCGCCGATGACCACGAACTTGGACAGTGCACTATTACACTGCGATAAAATATTTTAGATTTCTTCAAAGGCTCAATCTTCCGGTTGGGCCTTTTTTTTATATCAATCATGCATGATTGCGTGACGTAAAATTTTTCTGCTTTTGTGGCAAATATTCTCTGAGCCTTTGGTCCGCCCTCTGCGGACTAAACTCTCTCTGCGAGATTATTTTTCACAATTTCTCTGCGTCTCTGCGCTCTCTGCGAGATTATTATGTACAATCTTTCTGCGTCTCTGCGAGCGATTTCCCTGCACGCTCTATGCAACCCACTGAATCAGTCTTCATCACAGGCACCCAACATTTTGGCGTCCGCAATACACAAATTTGCTAATGGGAGCGGACACGGAATCGTTGGGTGCTTCTGCCTCAATCCCCGACGATTCCATGTCAGCAGGATAGGAATTCAACCCTTACTCGCTGACGCTAAAATGTCGGGGATAAGCGCGTCCGAAATACGAAGCGGATTTTAACGCAATCGCATTAAATATTTTTTGGTGCCTTCGTGACAAATCTCTCTGCGTCTTAGCGCCCTCTGCGAGATTATTATGTACAATCTCTATGCGTCTCTGCGAGCGATTTCCCTGCATGCTCTATGCGACCCACTGAATCAGTCTTCACCACAGGTGAAGACTGATTCGAATTTGCGTTGATAAGACCTACTGAGGGAATTGAAGTTTATTCGTGTTCATTTGCGG
>CAZJOL010000060.1:11476-12881 GCA_964547605.1 uncultured Bacteroidaceae bacterium
GGAAATTCGCGGAAGAAAAGGCGGTGTGGCTGCAGAGGTTTTCGGGGATCGGGTTTTGCTCAATCTTCCGGTTGAGCTTTAATTAATTTATTCACCGCCTGAAAAACTTTCCCGGTTTCGAATCCCTTCGAAATTCCAAAGCGAACCAGTTTCTCGCGCTGCTTCAGTGGTTCATCCTTCTGTATGGTCTTCAGTTTTTTCCGGAGCCAGCCAAGCAGCATCTCATCCTGATCTTCAGTCTGAAATTCCGAAAGATACCGGTCAGTCAGTTCATCCGGGATGCTCTTCTTTCTCAGCTCCATCCTTATTTTCACCGGTCCCCAGCCCTTTTGCCTTATCTTGCTGCGGACAAAAAGCTCTGCAAATCTTTCCTCATTCACAAAACCGTTTTGCTTCAAATGATTCAGCAACGGCTCCCAGTACTCCTGCGGAACATTCATCCGGCTCAGCTTTGTCTTCACTTCCGAAATGCATCGCTCCTGAAAAGCGCAATACTTCTCAAGTTTCGGCATCATCTGATTCAACAGAAATCCGGGGATATTACTTTCCACCTTCAGAAATTAAATGGTAATCTCTTCGCCACCGGCATTAAAGACATGATACTCCAGCACATGATAATTGCTGGCTGGCTCTATTGTAAGTTTGCAGCGGAGTTTCTTCTTCCAGGTCTTTGCAATGTTTTTGAAAAAGCCCTTGGTCAGATAGGCGTAAACGAAAGGCGAGGTATAAAGCACAAGCACCTTTTCGTTCTGCTCATTGGCCAGGAAAGTCAATGTGTTTTCAATTTCGTCTATAATAAGTGAGTGGGCCTTGATCTGACCGGTTCCGTTACAGACCGGACATTTCTCAAGCACTTCTACATGAGTCTCAGGCCTTACACGCTGCCTTGTAATCTGAACCAGGCCGAATTTACTTGGTGGCAGAATAGTGTGCTTCGCCCTGTCGTGCGACATCTCTTCAACCAGCTTTTCATAAAGCTTACGGCGGTTGGCTCCCTGATGCATGTCGATGAAGTCAACCACAATGATACCTCCGAGATCGCGCAGCCTGAGCTGTCTTGCAACCTCTTCGGCCATTTCAAGATTGGCTGCCAGTGCATTCTGCTCCTGATCTTTTCCGCTGTCAGCCTTATATCCGCTGTTCACATCAATGACATGAAAAGCTTCGGTGCGCTCAATAATCAGATAGGCACCCGATTTCAGTGTTACCTTTTGTCCAAACAGCGACTTAATCTGTTTGTCAATGCCCGTTGCTTCGAAAACCGATGTTTTTCCTTTGTGCAGCTTCACGATATCAATCTGGTCCGGGGCAATGCTCGACAGATAATTCCTGATCTCGGTGTACATCGTGTTGTCATTGACAATAATGCTGTTGAACGATGCATTGAGCAAATCGCGCATGATTG
>CAZJOL010000061.1:0-12816 GCA_964547605.1 uncultured Bacteroidaceae bacterium
GAAATACTGCTTCAATCACTGTTTCGCCTGTAGTAACAACAACATACAATGTGACGGTAACCAGCCCTGAAGGATGTGTGACAACAGGTTCTGTAACAGTTACCGTATTCCCGAACCCGGTTCTGGCTGTCAATGCCAGCTCGGGTGCTATCTGCTTCGGAAACCCCACAACCATAAACGTCACGTCCAGCCTGCCAGGAACCACTTATATCTGGAGCACTGGTGAAACAACGGCGGCAATCACTGTAAACCCGACTGCAACTACCACATACATTGTTACAGGAACTGCTGCCAATGGCTGTACAGGAACCGCAAGCATCCAGATCACTGTCAATCCGCTGCCGGTGATTACGGTTGCCGCTTCGGATGCCAACATCTGCGTGGGCGAAAGTTCTGTACTGACCGCCACCAGCGATATTCCGGGAAGCACATTCCTCTGGAGCAATGGTGGAAACACCGCTGCAATCACCGTTTCACCTGTTGCAACGACCACTTATAACGTCACTGTAACAAGTCCTGAAGGATGTGTAACTACCGGCTCTGTGACCATCAATGTTTTCCCGAACCCGGTACTTACCGTTACATCCACCGCCACCGAAATCTGCAATGGAGCTACTGCTACAATCAGCGTTTCATCTTCGGTTGCTGGAACTACATATGAATGGAGTACAGGCTCAACCAATGCTTCCATCAGTGTCGGACCCGGCAATACAACAACCTATTCGGTTACTGGAACTGCAGCCAACGGCTGTACAGGAACCGCAAGCATTCAGATTATTGTGAATCCGCTGCCGATGGTGACCATGACAGTTACCGACAGTGTAATCTGCGACGGAGAAAATGTCACACTGACCGCTGCATCCGACATTGCAGGTTCATCATTTATCTGGAGCAATGGTGCCGCTACACCACAGATAATTGTGACTCCCAATCTTACAAACACCTATTATCTCACAGTCACCTCTCCGGAAGGCTGCGTATCAACCTCAAACACCACCATTACTGTCAATCCTAATCCAGTAGCCAGCATTGTTCCTTCATCCGGAGCCATTTGTTTAGGCTCGACCGCTACACTGACGGCCAATACAAATATTGCTGTCAGCAGTTATTTTTGGAACACTGCTGAAACAAATCCGACCATAAATGTTACACCGCCTACCACCAGCATTTATAATGTTACAGTAACAACTGCCGAGGGCTGTTCGGGCACTGCTGATATTTCAATCCTGGTCAATCCGCTGCCCGGCATCTCGGTTACGGCACCAACTGCAGCCATTTGCCTGGGTTCTTCGGTCGACCTTACTGCAAACAGCAATCATCCTTCGACTACCTATCTGTGGAACACAGGTCAGACAACAACAACCATCAATGTAGCACCGGCTGCAACCAGCACCTATTCTGTAACAGGAACCGATGTCAACGGATGTACCGGAACTACTGAATTCCTTGTAACAGTCAATCCACTGCCTGAAATTGACATCGTTGCTCCTCAGAACCAAATCTGCCAGGGAATGAGTGTTCAGCTGACTGCAAGCAGCAACATTCCAAACACAAACTACGAATGGAGCATTGGACAAAACACCCAGTCCATCATTGTCAGCCCGCCGGCCAACACTACTTATGAAGTGACCGGCACCGATGCCAACGGCTGCACCGGCAGCGATCGCATTACTATTCAGGTAAATCCGAATCCAACTTTGGCAATCAACCCGAATTCGTTTACAATTTGCCCGGGTGATACTGCAACGCTGAACGCATCATCCACCATGGCCGTTACGTATGAATGGAATACCGGCGCTACGACCAGCAGCATTTCTGTATGGCCGACAGCTACAACCATTTACAGTGTTACAGGTACCGATAACAATGGCTGTATAGGCGTTGCCTCTGCTACAATTGTTGTCCGCAATGCACCGGTTATTACCGTAAGTCCTTACAATCCGAAAATCTGTCATGGTGATTCCGTTACATTGATTGCATCAGGAGCCGTATTGTATGACTGGACGCCAGCCACGGGACTCAACACGAACGTCGGAAACATTGTGGTCTCTTCACCTGACTCAACCATTACCTATATTGTTGCTGGTGTTGATCTCTATGGGTGTCTTGGTTCGTCCAATATCACCGTTACGGTTCATCCGATCCCCACCGTTGATTTCAGGGCTGATGAAACCAATATTTGCCAGGCAACAGTTGTACATTTCACCGGTATGGCTTCACCATCTATTCAGTCCTGGGTTTGGGATTTCGGTGATCCCGCCGCAGGTGCAAGCAATTCATCCTCGATGCAGAATCCGATGCATGCCTATTTTGAAACGGGTACCTATACCGTTGGACTGAGTGTAACGACTACTGCCGGATGCAAAAATTCGATCCAGAAACCAAGCTACATCATTGTCCATCCGAATCCGATTGCCAGTTTCGCCCGTACACCCGACATCACCACCCTGGAATACCCGACCATTCAGTTCTACGATCAGTCATTGGGTGAAAAAACACGTCTCTGGGACTTTGATGATCCGGGCAGCGGACTCGACAACAACAGCATTACAAAGAACCCGACGCACATATACAGCGCCGAAGGTGAATACTGGGCCACATTGTTTGTTGAAAACGAATGGGGTTGTATGGACTCTGTAAGCAACAGAATCATCATCAATCCAACCTGGGATGAATACATTCCGACTGCTTTCTCGCCCAATGGCGACGGCAACAACGACATATTCAGACCAATGGGATTCAACATCGATTTCACCCAATACAAAATGTACATCTACGACCGTTGGGGTAAGGAAATTTTTGACACCGACAACATCGAAGAAGGCTGGGACGGCCGCGTGAACGATCATGGCGAAACAGTCCAGCAGGATGTTTATGTCTATCTGATTATCCTGACGGATATTACCGGTCTTGAGCACCAGTTTATCGGACATGTAACCGTTGTCAAGTAGACTGTGTTCAATTACATGGCTCAAAGCCCTCCTGCCCGGGAGGGCTTTTTTTTTGAATCGCGAATACTGAACAATCCGTGCATCCTTACGGATCAAGAGGAAGTAATACCAAAAGGAAATATAAATTAGTCCAAATGTGATTTGTGTTATTTTATTTTGTATCTTTGGACTATTAAATAATTCACATGGCAGCACCAAAGATCATAATTGTTACCGAAAATTTGCAGGAATTGAAGCAGATTTTGAAGTCCACATCAGCGTTTCTGGCTCCCAGAGTGCGTATGCTGATAGAATTAAAAAGACATGAAAACAGTGGTATTTCTAAAAGAGATCTGGCTGAGTTGATTGGCGTGAATCACAATAGCGTTCAGACATGGAGAACTGCTTATGAGAAAGGTGGCATCGACTTACTTTTGTCGCATAAAAAAACAGGTTATAAGCCATCGGTTATCACCAAAGAAGAGCATCGAATTATTGAGAAAAAACTGAATGATCCGACGAACAATATTCGTGGATACAAAGAGCTGCAGCAGTGGATAGAAGACGAATTGGAAAAGAAAATTGTTTACAGCACATTGATGAAGTATTGCGTTCGCAAATTTGGATCGTCCATAAAAGTTGGACGCAAAAGTCACATTAATAAAGATGTTGAAGCAGTAGAAGGTTTTAAAAAAAATTCTCGGAAGTCTGCATCCAGGCAATCGAAAGCAAAAAAGGACGATTTGAAAAAGTAAATCTATTTTTTCAGGATGAAAGCCGCTTTGGGCTGTTTACAAGAAATGGAAAAGCACTAACAGCCAAAGCTGTAAAACCAATAATTCCGTTCCATCAGGTATTCAAATCACTCTATCTCTATGGTGCTTTTTCACCAATAAATGGTGATAGTTTTTTGCTCGAACTTCCGGCTTGCAATGCCGATTTGTTTCAATTATTTCTCAACGAATTTTCACTCCAAAATCCAGACGAATTGAAATTAATTGTGCTGGACAACGGTGCATTTCATAAAGCTCAAAAACTGGCGATCCCAGAAAACATAGTCCTCATCTTTCTTCCCCCGTACTCGCCAGAATTAAATCCAGCTGAGAAAATCTGGGCCAAATTCAAAAGAGATTTCACCAACCGTCTGTTTCATACACTTGATTCCCTTGAAAAATACTTGTGCGAACTTTCTTCTTCGCTGCAAAGAAGCGAGGTGATTTCAATCACATCTTTTAGCTATGTTTTTTCTTGTCCTCTTTGGACTACCGTATAATTCACTTTGGTATAATACCATTGTGAAATATATTCTATGCCAATGTGTCTAAATGCAGAATGATGGCCGATGCCAGAGGCATCGCATGTCTATAGAGAAATGTATATACCAGTCACGACCTCAGAGAGGTCGAATGTAAACGGCTACCTGTGCGAAACAGCTTGAAAAACATTCGACTCCGCTGGAGTCGTGTTTTGTGATCAATGTTTTCTATAGACATACGACTCCTCCGGAGTCATCCAGATTCATGGACTATTTTATATTTCTCTATGATATAAGAATATCGAACGATACATCATTGATTTTTACTTCACACTTCACTTCTTAATTCAAAAATCCTTGCCTGCCTGTTGCAGACAGGTTCGTTATTCATGATTCAAGGAGGTCGAGGTTAAGACTGAGCTGCTTTCAGAAATTCGCTGACAATATCGGATGCCTCGCTGACAGCGGTTTCCAGATGATCATTAATAACCACCACATCAAATTGCGGCGCAAAACCCAATTCATATTTTGCACGATCAAGTCGCTTCTTAATTGCTTCTTCCGATTCTGTATGCCTGAATCTGAGCCGTTCTTCAAGGATTTCGAAAGAAGGCGGCTGAATGAAAACCGACAATGCATTATCGCCGAAAATCTTTTTCAGACTCACGCCACCTTTTACATCAACATCGAAAATGATTGCCTTGCCTTCGTTCCAGACGCGCTCTACTTCAGATTTCAAGGTGCCGTAAAAAAGTCCGTCATATACTTCCTCCCACTCCACAAATTCATTCTGCTCAACTTTTTTTCTGAATTCCTCCGCAGAAAAAAAGTAATAATCAACACCATTTCTTTCGCCCTCACGCGGCTGGCGACTGGTTGCCGAAACCGAGAATCCAAGCGGCATTCCGGCATCAATCAAGCGATGAACAATCGTTGTCTTTCCTGCCCCGCTGGGCGCTGAAAAAATCACTGCCTTTTTCATATCTAAAGAATATTGGCCAGTTGTTCCTTGATTTTTTCAAGCTCGTCTTTCATCACAACCACGCGTTTCTGAATCTCGAAAAAATTGCTTTTGTTTCCGAGTGTATTTATTTCACGGCCCATTTCCTGCGTAATGAAACCGAGTTTTTTTCCGGCCGGCTCGGCATCGTCCTGCTTAAGAGTGTTCCTGAAATATTCAATGTGCTTCGCAAGCCGCACTTTTTCTTCATTGATATCGAATTTATCGATGTAATAAAAGAGCTCCTGTTCAAGTCTTGTTTCATCGGCTTTCACATCAAGCTGAGCCTGCTGAAGCTCTTTCACCAGACGCTCTCGCACCTGTACCTTGCGTTCAGGATCGAGCCTTTCAATTTCGGGCAACTGGTTTTCAATCATATCCAAATGTCTGATCATATCAGCTTCGAGCACTTTGCCTTCCTGTATCCGGAATGCATCCGTTTCTTCGCTCGCCTTGCGAACCAGCTCAAACAAAGAATTCCACTCTTCTTCCTCTACAACCGGGTTTCCGTATCCGACAACCTCGGGCAGACGAATCAGAATTTCCATCCAGCTTTCAGGTTTGTTTACACCAAGATGATCGGACAACAATGAAAGTTCTTTGAAATATTTTTCAGCAAGCACGTGATTCACGCTGGCATCAGCGTTGGACACATCTTCGATGATGACGTTGATGTCCACTTTCCCACGCACCAGAATTTTCGCAGCAATATCACGGATCTGATTTTCGCGTTCACGATATCGGAACGGAGTTTTTACCGACAAATCGAGTTGTTTATTATTGAGTGTCCTCAACATGACGGCAACCGTTGAATTTCCGATTGTTGCATGTACTCTGCCGAATCCGGTCATTGATCTGAGCATACCGATTATTGTTTTTTGTTTTTTTCAAGAATTTTTTTGATGCTGTTCAGCTTCATCAGCGCTTCGACCGGTGTAAGCATGTCAACATTTGTGTTCAGAATTTCATCACGAAGATTTTCCAGCAGCGGGTCATCAAGCTGGATCAGACTCAGCTGGAAAGGCTCCGCCGACGTTTTGGTTTTATTAATTTCACCTACCGAAATGTCTGATCCATGTTCTTTTTCGAGTCGCACAAGAATTTCTCCGGCGCGTTCGATGATGTTGCGGGGCACGCCAGCCATGCGGGCTACATGAATTCCAAAACTGTGTTCCGTTCCGCCGGGTGTGAGTTTACGAATGAAAACAATGCTGTTTCCGCTTTCTTTTACGGAGATGTGAAAATTACGGACGCGCGGCAGATAGGTTGCCAGTTCATTCAATTCGTGATAGTGCGTAGCAAAAAGCGTTTTGGCGCGGTAGAGCGGATGGTTGTGCAGATACTCGGTGATGGACCACGCAATGGAAATACCGTCGTACGTTGAAGTTCCGCGCCCTATTTCATCAAGCAGAATGAGACTCCGCGAAGAAAGATTGTTGAGAATGCTCGCTGTCTCATTCATTTCAACCATAAAGGTCGATTCTCCGGAAGTGAGATTGTCAGAGGCCCCCACGCGGGTGAAAATTTTATCGACCAGTCCGATTTCAGCTGAATCGGCAGGAACAAAACTACCGCACTGAGCCATTAAAACAATGAGTGCCGTTTGGCGGAGCAGTGCTGATTTACCAGCCATATTCGGTCCGGTGAGAATAATGATCTGCTGATCGTCGCTGCTGAGCAGCACATCGTTTTCGACATACCTTTCGCCCGGCGGCAGCTGCGTTTCGATGACCGGATGCCGTCCGCCCTTGATGTCAACAGTAAGACCATCATTGAGTTTCGGCCTGCAGTAATTGTTTTCGGAAGCAATCAGTGCGAATGAAAGATATACATCGAGGGTTGCAAGCAACGCCGCATTTTTCTGCAAAGCCGCTGTAAACGGCATCGATTGCTGAATGAGCGCTGTGTACAGTTCCTGTTCAATCCGCAGGATTTTTTCTTCGGCGCCCAGAATTTTTTCTTCGTATGTTTTCAGCTCAGGCGTTATGTAACGCTCGGCATTGGCCAGTGTCTGCTTGCGTATCCATTCCTCAGGAACCTTATCCTTGTGTGTATTGGTCACTTCGAGATAATAACCAAATACATTGTTGAAGCCGATTTTCAGCGATGATATTCCTGTTCTCAATGCTTCATTCTGCTGTATGCCTGAAAGAAAGTTTTTGCTGTCGGTGCTCAGAAGCCGCAGCTCATCAAGTTCATTATGTACGCCTGAACAAATGACACCGCCTTTCACTATGAGCGCAGCCGCATCTTCACGTATATATTTTTTTATCAGCACCGAAAGCTCATCGAGATTGGCAAAGCGCGAAACAATTTTTCGGAGCGGCTCGGTTTCAGCTGGAATGATTGCACACAGTTCCTTCGTTTTTTCGATGGAATATGCGAGTGTCAGAAATTCGCGCGGATTGATTTTACCAACGGCCAGTTTTCCGCAAAGACGCTCCAGATCGGCAATTTCATTCAGCAGTTGCTGAACCTGAAACGACAATTCCTTGTTTTCGAAGAAGCACGAAACTGCATCGAGACGGTCGTTGATTTTATCCTTACTGATCAATGGCAGCAGCAGCCAGCGCTGCAGCAGGCGGCCGCCCATGGGCGATGATGTGCGATCGATGGTGCCGAGCAGCGTTCTGCCACGTTCGTTGTATGATTGCACCAGTTCCAGATTCCGGATGGTGAAGCGGTCAAGCCAGACATAATCGTCGTTATCGATGCGTGAAACCGAGCGTATGTGAGCAGAACCGCTGTCCTGGCGGGTTTCGTTGATATAATGCAAACAGGCACCGGCTGCAATGATGGCGTTCTCCATCATATCAATTCCGAATCCTTTCAGGTTTTCGGTCTCAAACTGACGCGTCAAAAGATCCTGCGCATATTGCGAAGAAAAGATCCAGTCGTCGAATCCAAAAACATTGAAAGGCCCGAAAACATCCAGAAAATCGGTTTTCTGCGTTTTTTTCACAAGCACTTCGGCCGGCTGCATATTCTGCAGAAGGCGGGCAATATATTCATTGGTGCCTTCGGCAATGAAGAACTCGCCGGTTGACACATCGATGAAGGCGGCACCGGTTCTTGGCTGATTGACAAAAACGGCTGCCAGAAAATTATTGCTTTTGCGGTCGAGTACATTGTCGGAAAAAGCGACACCCGGGGTTACGAGTTCAGTAATGCCGCGCTTGACAATTTTTTTTGTCAGCTTCGGATCTTCGAGTTGTTCGCAGACAGCAACGCGCTGACCGGCCTTGACGAGTTTAGGCAGATAGGTTTCTAATGCATGATGGGGAAATCCGGCCAATTCGATGTGCGAAGCTGAGCCATTGGCTCTTTTGGTAAGTGTAATGCCCAGAATAGCCGAAGCACGGATGGCGTCTTCACCAAAGGTTTCGAAGAAGTCACCCACCCTGAACAGCAGGATTGCATCGGGGTATTTGACTTTAATTTCATTGTATTGCCTCATCAGAGGCGTTTCGGCAACGGATCCTTCGCTCACGTAATTCGGTCTTTGCAACAAAAATATGAATTTCTTTTTAACCATGTTTGTATTTTTGTCACCGATATTATGAAGTCAGTAGCTTATGAAAAAAAGCATGTCGGAGCTCGGGCGCATGTCGCCGGAAGAATTCAGGAACTCGCCGAAACTGCCGTTGGTGATTCTATTGGACAATGTACGCAGTCAGCACAACATTGGATCGGTGTTCCGCACTTCCGACGCTTTCAGGGTGTCGGAGGTAATTTTGTGCGGCATTACCGCCACGCCTCCCAACAAGGAAATTCAGAAAACGGCATTGGGGGCAACAGAGAGTGTCGCCTGGCGGTATTTTGAAAATTCGGCTGAGGCCGTCAGACAGTTGAAACAGGAAGGGTTCACCATAGTTGCCGTGGAGCAAACCCACAATAGTCTGTTAATCAATAGGGATGAATGGGTTTTTTCAGATGAAAAGATTGTGCTTGTATTAGGCAACGAAGTCTTTGGCGCATCGGACGAAGTGCTTGAATTGTGTGACAGGACCATTGAGATCCCCCAGTTTGGCACCAAGCACTCGCTGAATGTGTCGGTTTGTGCCGGAATAGTGATTTGGGAGATATGCAAGTGGCATCTGGAGCATAAAACGCAAAGTTTATGAATGTAACTTTTTAACATATTATGCGGCAGACTGAAAAAAAAATTATATATTTGCCCAAAATTCCTATTTTTGCAGTTCAACAAAAAACGAAACCAATAAACAACCAATCTTATGAAAAACCTTAATCTGAAAATTGTTGTTGCTCTTGTACTTTCAGCAGCGCTCATGTCAGGTTGCGGTCTCAGCAAAATGGCCAAGAAATACAGCACGGTCAAATATGAGGCAAAACCTGAAATGCTGGAAACCCACGGTGGTAAAATCAATACCGCTGTTAAAGGGATCTTCCCGGCGAAGTATTTCGACAAGAAAGTTACCCTCGAATTCACTCCGGTCCTGAAATGGGAAGGTGGCAGCTATACCTGCAAAACCATCAAAATCCAGGGTGAAAAAGTTACCGGTGACGGCATCACAATTAAAAAAGTAAATGGTGGCACATTTGACTGGGCTGACGTTATTCCTTACAAACCGGAAATGAACGCTTCTGAGCTTGTAGTAAACGTTAAAGCTACCAAAGGCAAGAAAACAAAAGATTTTGGTGAAGTAAAACTGGCCGATGGCGTTATCTATACCAGCGAACGCGTTGCACGCGACGAAGAAATGGTTATTGCTGATCATGGCTACAAAAAAGAAGTCCTGATTACTGAAGTTGCCAGCATGTATTTTGACTACAACAGCGCAAACCTGAGCATGACCCAGAAACGCAACAAGCTTGAAGAAAACAAGGCTCTTGTTAAAAAAGTTGAAGAATTCATAGCAAAAGGCTGGAAGATCAAAACCATCGACATCAACGCATGGGCATCACCTGAAGGTGAAGAAGCTTACAATGCTGAACTTTCAAATGATCGTTCAACTGCTGCAAAGAAATACATCGACTCATACATTGAGAAACTTGACAAGAAGATTGCAAAAGACAAAAAAGCAAAATACGAAGAAATCAAACGTGCTTACACTGTTAATCCCAAAGCCAACGGTGAAGACTTCGAAGGTTTCATGGCTGCCGTTCAGAAATCAAACCTGAAAGAAAAACAGGCCATCATCAATGTGATCAAATCACAACCAAGCAAAGGTCAGCGCGAACAGGAAATCAAAAACATGACTGTTATTTATGCTGAAGTTGAAGAAATTCTCGAGCCCCTGCGTCGTGCAGAAATTTCAGTTGTTTGCTACGAACCAAAACGTACCGATGAAAACATCGCTATGCTTTCAACCACAGCTCCTGACAGTCTGAAAGCCGAAGAACTTCTTTTCGCTGCTACTCTTACCGAAGACAAACAGACCAAAGTGAACATTTACAAATCAGGAACAAAAACATACGCTGACAACTGGAAATTCTGGAACAACGCTGGTGCCATCCTGATGGAAATGGGCCTAGCCAACGATGCCAAACCTTACATTGAAAAAGCAAATGCTCTTTCACCTAACAACGCTGTTGTACTGAACAACATGGGCGTTCTTGCATCATGGGACAAAGATTATGCAACTGCCAAAACACGTTACGAAGCTGCACAAAGTGGCGGTGTCAGCGCTAACTACAACCTGGGTATTCTCAAAATCCGCGAAGGCGACTATGACGGAGCTCTCCAGCTGTTCGGCAGCAAAACCTGCAAATACAATGTTGCTCTTGCTCAGGTTCTGAAACTTGACTATACCAATGCTACATCAAACCTGAACTGCACCAAAGGTGACCAGGCTGCTGTTGCTTATCTCCTCGCTGTTGTAGGTGCACGCACCAACAATTCAAGCATGCTTTATGACAATCTGAAGAAAGCAATCGCTGCTGATGCTTCTTACAAAGCTCAGGCTAAAGAAGACCGCGAATTCTTCAAATTCTTCAACTCAACTGATTTCCAGAATATCGTTAAGTAATATTCAGGATTCCTATATTAAAGGGGCTTTCCTTCCGGAAGGCCTCTTTTTTTATGCCTCTAAGGCAATGCGCAGTTAGCCGCGAAAACACGAGGACACAAAAAAGAGTTTCTCAGATAATAAATAATCAGGGATTTCCCCGACATTCTACCGTCAGCAGTAGGAGCAATCGATATCGTGTCATTGCTGACGTGGAATCGTCGGGAAAGTGTCCGGGCACCCAACGATTCCGTGTCCGCTCCTCTTCTTAAAACAATGTCGGGCGGACGACAGAATGTTAGGTAAAATCCGACTTTTTTGATCCCCCTGCAAAGCCTCAGCTCCATTTCAAAATTTCAATACATTTGTATTATGGATAACACATTACAATATATTACTTCTCAATTCCGCATACAGGGCGACATTTCAGATATTGTCGCTTTCGGAAACGGACACATCAATGATACGTATTTAGTTACAACAACAAGCAAGGACACGCCCGATTATGTGCTTCAGCGCAAAAACCATCTGATATTTAAAGATGTTCCGGGCATGATGGACAATATTGTGCGCGTTGGACAGCATATTCGCGAAAAGCTCATGAATGCATATGTTACCGATATTGATCGCCGCGTTATAACACACATCACTACACACAGTGGCGCGAATTTTTTTCACGATGACTCTGGAAACTACTGGACATTGTGTCTGCAAATCACCAATAGCAGAAGTGTCGAAATGATTGAAAATCCTCACCAGGCATGGCTTACAGGAAAAGCGTTCGGACAGTTTCAGCAGCAGCTGGCCGATCTTCCTGCACCGCCATTGCATGAAACCATTGTTGATTTTCACAACATTGAAT
Organism: uncultured Bacteroidaceae bacterium; assembly: GCA_964547605.1. Classification (GTDB taxonomy): domain Bacteria; phylum Bacteroidota; class Bacteroidia; order Bacteroidales; family DTU049; genus GWF2-43-63. Next base: position 12,017 of record CAZJOL010000061.1, read on the forward strand.
TCCGTTACCGCAATTTCAGAAAAGCCCTTGAAATCAATTATGATAACCGTGCGGCGCTTGTAGAAAAAGAAATTGATTTTGTTCTTGCGCATGAAACAGAAATGCATACGCTCCTACAGGCGCAGCGCTCAGGGCTCATTCCAATGCGGATTACACACAATGACACCAAAATCAACAACGTGCTGTTTGATGAAAACAACAATGTCCTTTGTGTGATTGATCTCGACACCGTAATGCCCGGTCTGGTGCATTTCGATTTCGGCGACGCCATTCGCACAGGCGCATCCACAGCGGCTGCAGACGAAACCGATCTGGATAAAATGACCATTGACCTGCATCTGTTCGAAGCATTTACAAAAGGATTTCTCGAAGAAACAAAAGCGGTGCTCACTCCTTCTGAAATTGGCTTTTTGCCTCATTCCGCAAAGTTTATGACTTTCATTATGGGCCTGCGTTTTCTGACCGATTATCTCGATGGCGATGTGTATTATAAAATCAAACATCCCGAACACAACGTGCAGCGCGCCCGTGCGCAATTCAGGCTGGTGGCCGGAATCGGGAAGAATGAAGATAAGATGAAGGAGATGGTGGCGGGGCTGGTTTGAAAGCTCCAGTTGTTTCATTTCCGAGATACTATCCCAAAAATATGCACGCGTCTGCAGCCGCGTGACGATACATCTCAAAGGTGCTTCGCGTCTCCTATGTCCCCGCAGCCCTGAGCTTCGCAAGCTCAGCATTCAGGGCATCGGGCTATTATTATTGGACTACGCTTGTAGTCCCTTTCAAAGGAACCAACTATA
>CAZJOL010000062.1:0-12742 GCA_964547605.1 uncultured Bacteroidaceae bacterium
CCGGCTTTCACAGCCGATTTTGCCACTACGCCCATTGCACGCGGAAAGCTTGAGCTGATGGAGAAGCAGGGAAAAGAATCACCGCAGGGTTTTGTACAGGATGCTGAAGGCAAGGCCACATGCGATCCTTCGGTGTTGCGGCGCGGTGGGGCTATTCTGCCTCTTGGCGGCGATTACGAACATGCCAGCCACAAGGGCTACTGTCTGGGTGCCATGGTCGATATTTTATCAGCAATATTGTCAGGTGCCAATTTTGGCCCCTTTGTTCCACCTCAGGTGGCATATCTCGATCCGAAGCCGGGCGCTCCCGGAGCCGGACTCGGTCATTTCTTCGGTGCCATCCGCATCGATGGCTTTCGTCCTGCTGATGAAGTGAAGGAATACATGGACCTCTGGATCAGGACATTCCGTCAGTCAAAAGCTGCTGAAGGCCGCGAGCGGGTAATCATTCCAGGCGAGCCGGAACTGGCACGTGAACAGGAATACCTGCGTGAAGGCATACCGGTTGTTCCGCAGGTTTGGCAGGAACTGGTTGCTACAGCTTCATCGCTGGGCATTTCGGAAGAGAATTTGACTGTCTGACAAAACGACACATTCAGACCCGCTGGCAAACTTTTTGACAGCCACGCGCGCGATTAAAACATTAGCCAATTCAATATGAAATTTGGGAAAAAGAAAGAGAAAATGAGTGACAAGGAAGAACTGAACAAAGAGAATCAGCAGAACGTTGAAAATCCTGAACAGAAGGATTCTGCGTTGAATGAAGGTGAGACAAACACGGTTGAAGGTGAGGAGAAACAATGTCCTGACGCGGTAGTTGAGACAATGGAAAGTTTGCAGATGAAGGCAAATGAATGGCAGGACAAATACACCCGTCTGTTTGCCGATTTCGAGAATTATAAAAAACGCATGCGCCAGGAACGTTTTGATCTGCTGCAGACAGCAGGATCGGAACTGATGCTGGAAATTCTGCCGGTAATTGATGACTTTGAGCGCGGCTTTGCCAGTCTCACAACTGCCTCTGACATCGAAGCGGTTAAACAGGGATACGAGCTGATTTACAACAAGCTTATCGGCATTCTGAAACAGAAAGGGCTTGAGCCGATGGACTCCGTGAATGAAGTTTTCGACACGGATGTTCATGAGGCAATCACCATGATAGAGAATCCTGAAATGAAGGGAAAAGTGGTGGATGTTGTTCAGAAAGGATATAAGATGCGGGGCAAGGTGCTGCGCTATGCAAAGGTGGTAGTTGGAAATTAATACAGAAAAAGAGTGAGTAAACGCGATTATTACGAGGTGCTTGGCGTATCGAAAAACGCATCGGCCGAAGAGCTGAAGAAAGCTTACCGGCAGATGGCCATCAAGTACCATCCCGACAAGAATCCGGATGACAAATCAGCCGAAGAAAAATTCAAGGAAGCTGCCGAGGCCTACGAAGTGCTGAGCAATCCCGAAAAGCGCCAGCGCTACGACCAGTTCGGCCATGCCGGAATGAACGGTGCCAGCGGCTATGGCGGCGGCATGAGCATGGATGATATTTTCAGCAATTTCGGAGATATTTTTGGTGATTTTTTTGGCGGCGGGTTCAGCGGATTTGGTGGTGGGTTTGGGCGCGGCCGCTCTTCGCAGAGTGTTCCGCAGGGTTCCAATCTTCGCATTAGGGTTAAACTCACGCTTGAGGAAGTGGCCACTGGCGTTGAAAAAAAAGTTAAGGTCAATAAAAATGTTCATTGCGAAAGCTGCAATGGAAGCGGTGCCCGCGCTGGCAGCAAGCCGACCACCTGTATGACATGCCATGGCTCGGGTCGCGTGATGCGGGTTACAAATACTTTTTTAGGACAAATGCAAACCGCTTCTACATGTCCGCATTGCAACGGTGAAGGAACCATCATCACCGACCGTTGTCCTTCCTGTTCCGGAAGCGGCCTGACAAAAGGCGAGGAAGTCATCTCAATAAAAATCCCGGCCGGTGTCGAAAACGGAATGCAGCTGAGCATGTCGGGTAAGGGAAATGCAGCGCCACGCGGAGGTGTCCCCGGCGATCTGATCATCCTGATTGAGGAAACAGAACACGAGATGTTTAAGCGCGACAGCATAAATCTGCTGTACGAACACAATATTTCCTACGCCGATGCTGTGCTGGGAACACAGGTTGATGTTCCCACGCTGGATGGGAAGGCAAGAATCAAAATTCCTGCGGGCACGACACCCGGAAAAATGTTCCGACTAAAGGGAAAGGGATTGCCGGCGCTGAACAGCTATGGCCGCGGTGATCTGATAGTCAGCATAAACATTTGGGTTCCACAGTCTGTTTCAAAAGATGAGAAGACTTTTCTGGAGCAACTGAATACAAAAAGCAGCTTTCAGCCCGACAATTCCCAGAAGAAAAAATCATTTTTCGACCGGATGAAGGAATATTTTGATTAACCTTGCACTATGATTTATTTCGAAGCACAGGACGTTTGTAAAAATTTCGCAAATCACCGGGCGCTGGACAATGTTTCCATACAGGTGAAAGAGCAGAGCATTTTTGGCTTGCTTGGGCCCAATGGTGCAGGAAAAACCACCCTCATCCGAATCATCAATCAGATCATTGGTCCTGATAGCGGACATTTGCTGATCAAGGGCCATCCGCTCGATGAACAGCATACCGAGGATATTGGCTATCTGCCTGAAGAACGTGGCCTGTACAAAAAGATGAAAGTCGGCGAGCAGGCTCTGTATCTTGCTCAGCTGAAAGGCATCAGCAAGTCCGATGCTTATCTGCGGTTGAAACAGTGGTTCGAAAAATTCGGTATCGAAGACTGGTGGAATAAAAAGATTGAAGAACTTTCGAAGGGAATGCAGCAAAAGGTTCAGTTCATTATCACTGTTATCCATGCTCCTTCGTTGCTGATTTTCGATGAGCCTTTCAGTGGCTTTGATCCCATCAATGCTGAAATGCTCAAGGAGGAAATCCTGCAACTCAAAGAAAAGGGAGCCACTATAATTTTTTCGACTCACAATATGGCTTCGGTTGAAGAATTGTGCGACGACATTGCACTGATCAATCAGTCGAAGGTCATTCTTTCCGGCAATGTTCAGGAAATCAAGCGTCAGTACAGTTCAAATATCTATCAGCTGAAGTTGCGAGGAGTGCAGAACTGTGATGATACAAAACTCAGCCCGCTTGGCATTGTGAGCGGAATTGAGCACCGCGATGATTTATGCTCTTTCAGGATTGAGCTCAACCCTGGAGTCAGTTCCAATGATTTGCTGAAAGTTTCAATGGATCTTGGTCATGTATCTTCCTTCGAGGAGCTGATGCCATCGATGAATGACATATTTATCTCGAAAGTGACCGGGAATATGATTCACAAAAAAAGCCGGAGATGAACAAGATTCTGATTATTTTAAAAAGGGAGTATCTCTCCCGGGTTCAGAAAAAATCATTCATAGTAATGACGATTCTCGGACCGATTCTTATGGCGGCTTTGTTCGTGGTTCCTGTGTATTTGTCCAATGTTTCGGATCAGCATAAAAAAATTGCTGTTCTCGATGAAACCGGTTTGTTTCAGAACAAATTTCCGAATTCAAATAAAGCTGTTTTTGAAAATGTCTATATGTCGTATCAGGCTGCCAGCGAAAATCTGGAATCGCTCGGATACGACGCGGTGCTTTATATACCAGAGTCGGTTATAAATAATCCGAATGCTGTGAAAATGAGCTCCCAGAAGGATATGGGATTTGGTATTGTCGATCTGATTGAAGGCGTAATCAAACAGGAGCTCGAAGCGCACCGGCTCTCACTTTCAGGGATTGATAAAAAAGTGCTGGATAACGTCAATGTTGATGTCAAAATCAGTACATACATAATGCGTGAAGGCGAGGAGGAACAGAGTTTTTCAGAAATAAGCTACATACTCGGTCTGCTGGGCGGAATCCTGATTTACACATTTATTTTCCTGTATGGCTCACAGGTGATGCGCGGTGTCATTGAAGAAAAGACAAATCGCATTGTGGAGGTTATTGTCAGCAGTGTTAAGCCCTTTCAGCTGATGCTTGGAAAAATCGTTGGTGTTGCTCTGGTGGGACTCACGCAGTTTGTGCTCTGGATCGGACTTACGGCTGTCATTGTTTTCAGTCTGCAGCAGATCAATCCCGAAATGTTCAAATACAAGGAGCCACCAAAGGCCATGGTAGAAAACAAAGGGCTTTCACAATCCGATCTGGCGCAGCAACAGGAAGCGCTGCAACTGTCTGAAAGCAGATCCAATCAGATTCTTGAAGGTGTCACCCACATTCAGTTCGGAAACATTCTGATAGTTTTTCTTTTCTATTTTCTTTTCGGCTATCTGCTGTATGCATCCATGTTTGCAGCCATCGGATCGGCGGTCGACAATGATGCCGATACGCAGCAATTCATGCTTCCTGTAACGGTTCCATTGATTCTGGCACTCGTCAGTCTGAATTTTGTCCTCAACAATCCTGACGGCCCTGTTTCGTTCTGGCTGTCCATGATTCCATTCACATCGCCGATTGTGATGATGGCGCGCATTCCGTTCAATCCGCCTGTACCTTTGTGGGAAATCGGATTGTCAATGTTCTTCCTCATTGCAGGATTTATCTTCACCACCTGGATCGCAGGCCGGATCTATCGTACAGGAATCCTTATGTATGGCAAGAAGCCAACCGTGAAGGAATTGTTCAAGTGGATGAAATATTAGAAACAGGAAAAGGCCGAGTGGCGAAGCCGTCAAAGAAGCTACGAAGTACCTTCAGATAGTCCGTAGGACTTAAATATTGGTAGCGCATGGTTGCGGCACGAAGTGGCGCTACCCCGGGTGAAACGCGCGCAGCACCCGAAAAGGCGGTTGGTTGAGATTTAGAGGTTGATGGGTTTAGAGGTTGATGTGTTGAGATGTTGATGTGTTTCATCATAGCTGACAGCTTCAGCTGTCAGAACAAATAGCGTCAGCTTGTCATCACGTGAAACGTGACAATCTGTTTTACGTGAAGCCCCGGGAAAACAATAATCCGCGGAGCTCCGATAATGATGATTATTTGAATCCGGTTTCAATCATTTTCCAAAGCCCCGCAAATTTCGTAGCTTTGTTTTGAAATCATTTCAACGCAAACGAATTTATTTTCGATGAACATCAAAGAATATCACCAGCGGTTAGCCGATGCTCTGCAGGCCGCAGCCAATCCCGTTGTTGCAGCAGGTGCAAAAAAATACATGAAAGACCAGTCCGATTTTTTCGGAGTTGGTTCACCAAAACGCAAAGAAATCCTGACGATTTTTTTAAAGGAAAATAATTTTCCATCCATGGATGATATCTAAGCTTTTGCGCTCTTGTGCTGGAACTCACGTCAACGCGAAATGCAGTACTGCTGCATGGAAATCATGTATCGAATGCGTAAAAAATTCACTCCCGCGCATTTGCCACTCTTCGAAAAGCTGATTCAGACAAAGGGTTGGTGGGATACCGTTGATTTTATTGCACCGTCGCTGGCAGCTTTTGTTTTGAAAAACAACCCTGATTTGATTGAAAAAACAATATCGCGCTGGCAGTATCACGACAACATGTGGATGCGACGCTCAGCCATTCTGCATCAGCTGAAATACAAAAAAGACACTGACGAAAAAAGATTGTTTGCCACCTGTAAAGCATTGGCGCACGAAAAGGAATTTTTCATCCGCAAAGCCATTGGCTGGGCGCTGCGTGAATACAGTAAAGTCAATCCTGATGCGGTACGCAGATTTGTTGCAACAACCGAATTGTCTGGACTCAGTCAGCGCGAAGCGTTGAAACGAATCGGTCAATAAATTCTTTTTGTAAGAATAAAGTTTCCTACATTTGTTATTCACGAAAATATAAAATTCATATGGGGGGATTTTTATATCGTATTGCATTGTTGTTTTTGCTGACTGCATCAACAGTTCCCGTTGCTGTTTCACAGCAGCTCTTTTTGCCCGGCCGACCGGTTAATGCGCTCAACGGGACGCAGATCATTTCAATGCTTACACCGCTCAGCCAGCAGGCGCGCGAAGACACCATTTTCAATCAGATCAGAGCGGGCAATGTACCTGATTTCATGCGGAATCTGATTGAAGTCTCCGACACTGAAACCGTGAGCGGGCAGCCAATGATCATCAAATACTACGTGACACCGGACTACATGGCACTTGGCTGCGACAGCGATTATTTCCTGTGTCCCATGACACCGCTGCTGGCGCAGAAAGTGGCTGATTACACCAGCTGTATTTTGCCGACGCGTAAAATGGTGAATCAGATCTGGCGCGCTGCAACAGTCAAGCTAAGTCCTCAGACGATTTCTCCTTCACCCGAAATGGTGACGGTTCCTGTATTTGCCGATCACAACAGCATGGTGTGGAATTCGCGTTCAGCGCAGATTCCTGCTCATCCGCTCGGAGAGCTGGTTGGCGGTGATAAAAAAGATGTAATCATTTCGAATCAGATTTACGGACATCCGGCACCGGGACGCGTAGTCATTTATGGATGGCACTATCTGAGCGGCACTCCGATACAGCCATTGTATTACGGACATGAAGAAACCTATGCCGATTACAGTCACGGTATACGGCTTGTGCTCAGCGACATGCTTCTGAACGACAGTCTTGTTACGGCTCAGGAAATGCTGGCTTCTTCTTCGTTGAATGTCTTGCTCAGCGACGAAGGTGCCATCTCAGTTCCGCGCTATCCCGTTACTGTAAATACTGTTTCGGTTCCGCAGTCTTTTGCCGTTTTGGGCGGATTGAATCAGGTAACAGTTCTCAGAAAACCAGATGCTTCACTTCGTGGATGCAAAGTGGTTTTTGCTTCTGATGCGAAACATTTTTCCCTTCCACAGTTTTTTTCAGCCGACAGTTTTGTGTTTTCCGGAAATACTGCCGACAGTTTGCTGTATATCCGCATTGCAGCCATGGGAGCCGATGGCGGAGTGTCAAACTACAGTGAAGTGCTTGCCGGATCAACATTCAATGCTGCTGATTTTTCGGACCAATGGCTGATTGTAAATGGATTTGACCGTACTTCAGCAGGGAACACCTATGATTTTGTCCGCTTGCATGCACCGCATTTGATGCGGCTTCCGGATACGCAAGGCGTATCTTCCTGCACAAACGAAGCTATGTGTGATTCCATTGTCTCACTTTCGGATTTCCGCGCGGTGGATTATCTGCTTGGAGAGGAAAGCTCTGTCACTGAATCGCTGAACAACGCTGAGCAGGCGGTTATAGAAGACTTTCTTACTTCATCCGGCAAATTATTTATTTCGGGATCTGAAATCGGTTGGGATCTTGGAAATCTGGGAACTGCATCCGATTCGCTTTTCTACAGCCAGGTACTGCATGCTTCATATATTGAGGATTCGCCCGGTGGCACTGCGTCTTCGTGTTATTCGTTCACAACCACTTTCGGCGATTTTGATTTCGACAACGGAACACACGGAACCTACAATGTGGATTATCCCGACGTGGTCTCTGCTGCTGATACAGCAGCAACAACTGTTGGTCTGATCGGTGAGTACACCGGGTTTGCGGGGAGCGCATGCGGTGTATATGTCAGTGGCTCACTCGTATATCTGGCTCTGCCGTTTGAAACAATTTATCCGGAATCATCGGCTGCTGTTTTTATACATTGGACCGACAGCATTCTGTTTCCTGTCGCTACTGATATTGCCGATGCTGAAAACAGTTTCGGGTTGTACCCGAATCCAGCGGAGGACTTTGTGTATCTGCGCGGTGGGAGCTACGTTGAGGCGGTCTCCGTTTTTGATGTCAGTGGAAAAATTGTCATTGAAAATATTCAGCTCGATCCCGGAATTGTTTCACTTCTTGATGTTTCTTTTCTGCAGTCTGGCCTGTATTTTGTCAGGGCGCAAAACGGCGCATCGAAGCGTCTGTTGATCATCAGGGATTGAAATAACTTTTCTTAACTTTGGAACCATGAAATATTTTTTGCTGTTCATTCCGTTCATTATCCTTTCATGCAAAAGCACAAAAAACATGAAAAACGAAAAGCCGAACATTGGTTCGATCATGTATGAATACCAGGCCTCATCGGTGGCGCCGCAATATCACCGCAGTTACGTGCTACTTGTATCTTCCGATAAAATTAAAGTCACCGTTGACAGTTACGGGACTATTCTGACCGATACCGCCATTGCAATTACAAAAAATCAGTTCAATGAAATTGTTGCAGTGTACGATTCCCTTGGTTTCAAATCGATTCCGAAAAAAGACAACAAGGGCTGTGTCGGTGGTACCGGTGCGGTTGTGAAGACATGGGATGTCAGCGACACCCTGACTTTTGACGGATACATAAGCTTTTGCGGCGGACAGGGATTCGGCAATATGGAAGGCGATGTAAAGAAACTGTCAGAGAAAATCAGATCGTTCATTCCTGATTTTGAATCATTGCTGAAACGTGACTGGAAGCCGGAGGGAATGGATGAATAATATTCTGGAAAACCTACAATTTTTTGAAGTGAAGGATGAGGAATTTGAGCATCGGTCTTTTCTTCACGGGCGTTTGCACACACATCGGGTGATGGCCTGGGTATGTGTGCTTGCGCAGAAAATGAATATGGACGGGCGGGGAAGACTTGTTTTTTTTGCAGCCAGAGTCCACGATCTCGGCCGGCTTACCGATGGCCGCGAACCCGGTCATGGTCTGCGTTCCGCCGATCTGTACCTGCCGAAATACCGGACTTTGTTTGAGCAATTCGGTTTGCGGGAAAATGAATATGACGTTGTACACACTGCTGTGCGTCTGCATTCACGGGCCGATGAACCACCAAAAGACACCAATCATATCGATGTCATTCATTTGCTGAAAGACGCTGATGGGCTCGATCGCGTGCGGCTCGGTGATGATGAACCTGATATTCGTTTTTTCAGAAATGATATTTCAAAAAGATTTGTTTCGCAGGCGCGGCTTTTGCACGACATTACTGAAGAAAAAGAAAACATGTCGCTGAAGGAAATTGTAGAGCTGGCGTTTGAATTGACAAATTAGTTTACAGTAGTAGTCTCAAAATTTTTTATTGTTACGATATTCCATCGTTCCGGCCAGTTAAAAATCCCTCGAAGGGTTCGAAACCCTTCGAGGGATACTATTTTGGCCGGAATATGGAATCGTCGTGACAGCTTTAGCAGTTATTACAAAATATTATTTCGGAAGCTGTTTCGATTTTTTATTTTTATTGATTCGGGCGATGATGAACCACACCAGTGCACCGGCCAGCCAGAGCGGCCACAGAGTGATAAGTCCGATCACGAACAATTGCAGAACCTGCCAGCCACTTCTGATGGCATGCATCAGTTTTTTACCGAATCCTGGTTTATAGCTGTCTATGCGGTCTTCGTCAGGCAGCATGACGTGGCGTGTTTTGTCGCGTCCGTAAATATGCAGCGTGATGGTTGCAAAGCTGACCTGATCATCCAGCTCGAGCCGTTCAATCAATGCCTCATCATTCTGAATCTGTTTCTGAATCTGCGATTCCATGGCTGCAAGACGGTCGCCGGTGTTACCGGTTGTGGTCAATCCGCTGACCTGCATATTGTACAGGTCGAGGCGTTTTTTCTCAAGCTGTTTGCGCAGATAGGCCAGACTCACATCTTCGGCTTTGATGTTGCGGAAGTCGAGAAAGTCAATCATTGGGACCATACATTTCAACACGGTGTCTATGTCTTTTGCAGGCACGCGTACAACCATTTCATTCGTGAAATGATAGGTGGTGGTTTCAATCAGCGAATCGGGGCTGATACGTGTCGTTTCCTTGTTGGTGATTTCGCTCGATAGATAAGTGCTGGCAGTGAAGCCGCCGAATTTTTTCACAATGTCTTCGATGGTGTACGATGTCTCAGTCACGTCAAGTGCTCTGAATTTCAGTTCAGCTGTACGAATCAGTTTATGAGTAGAGTCAAATTTACTCATTTGGGCAGCAGACGAGGAAATCATTGAAGCATAATTATCTTTCCCGTCTTTAGCATCCGTTTTTTTCGAAGCTTCGGAAGTGACAGTCGGCGCGTATCCACTTTGTTGATCTTCCAGCTCAGTTGATTTTTCAACACCCGATTCATCGGACGTCATTTCGGATTGCTCGCTTTTTGAGTTTTCGTCGTAGGTCTTCTTGCCGCCACAGCTGAAGGCTACAAATGTCACAATGATCAAAGTGACAAGCAGGTTTTTTGTTTTCATGGGTTTCAGGTTTTAAGGTTTTGGTTTATTGGCACTAAAAGTAACAAATTCACAGATGAAATATTGCAATTATTTCATAAATAGTGAATAATCTTCTTATAAGACCGTATAACTGCGTTAAACAATCAGAAAAAACATGTATTAGATAGAAATGAATTAAATATAATCGACAAAAGGTTTGAATATAAGTTTAAAATATGTACATTTGCATTTAAAATTAAAACAAATCTGTTATGAAAAATCTGAAAATTTTCGCTGTTGTTCTTTTTGTTATGGGAATGATAGCTGCTTCGTGCGAAGGACCCGAAGGTCCTCGCGGCCCTGCCGGTGCTGCCGGAACCAATGGAACGGATGGAAATGCCAATGTGATGATGTTTGGCTTTGGTGACACAACAATTACCAGCACTTTGTCGCTTGATTTGCCTATTTCGCAAGGGTTGTGCGATTCATCAATTGTTTTACCTTACTATTCAGAAGGTGGTTTCTGGTATCAGATGGGAGAAATTGGATATGGTGCTAGTTTTCTAACCAGATATTATCTTTACACCGGATATGTCACGTATACAATATTACAAATCGGGCTGTATAATGTTGATGGATCTGCATACACCGGCACTGGCGAAACATGGGATTCAATCAGAGTTTTCGTGATTCCAGCTACTCAGTTCTATGCATCAGAACCTGAAATTAATTTCTCCGATTATTACGAAGTGGAAAACTATTTTGATCAGAAATAATTTATTCATCAATTGTTTGAAAAGCCCGTCGCAATTGCTGTGGCGGGTTTTTTCCTATTTAAGGAATTTGACTTTCAAGTATTGAACAAAATATTTGTTGGCAAAAAAAAGGCGCAGAAAATTCCGCGCCTGATTGTAGGGTTATGTATTGTTGATCGTATAGGGTTTTATGCCAATGTTGCTTCGAGATTGATTTTTGTATTCAGCAGTCCTGAAATGGGACATGTTTCTTTGGCAATGGCTGCCAGTTCCTGAAATTTTCCGGCATCGATGCCAGGCACAACACCGGTAAGTTTCAGATTGATTTCGGTGATTTTTCCATCTTCGAAGACAATGCCCGATTTGGTATCGAGACTGGTAGGAGTGAAACCGTTTTCGCCCAGAACAAAGCTGAGTTTCATGGTAAAACATCCCGCATGTGCAGCTGCTATCAGCTCTTCAGGATTTGTTCCTATGCCTTCTTCAAATCGTGAGCTGAATGAATATTGGGTGTTATTTAAAACGGTGCTGCCGGTTGAAAGTGTTCCTTTGCCTTCTTTTCCTGATCCCTGCCAGTTGGCGCTTGCTTTGCGTGTGAATTTCATGGTTTGTTTGTATTTGTTTTTGATTTGTTTCGTTTTGTGCTACAAAAGTAGTTGATTTATATGGTCTGTGGAATATTTTTCGGGATAAAACAAGTGATATTTATCAGGCCATAATGATTGGCATTTCCTTAATAATGAGTTTGATTGTGTCTAATTCTGATCCTTACATCTGGGCTCTGGTGCATCAAAAAGACTTTTGTCCGGATTTACCCAGATGTATATTTATCAGCGGCAATGTCCTGAGCAGTTTCGGATTATTCCCGGCATAATTGAGCAGTCCGAGTTGCAGGCCTTGCAATTCCTTTGTTTTATTGAAAACCCCGATCGAAATTCCATTGAAAATCCTTGTATTTGAAAAACCTGAAACTGATACGCCATTTAGTTTATCAGCTTTTACATAACCCGCCGAAACGGCAAGTCCGCTCAATGTTGAATCGCTCTAGATGATTGCAGGTCCAAGGGCAACTCCGTTGATATTATTTGCAGAATAGATCATCAGGCTTGCGGGGAGTCCGTTGATACCGCCATCGCATGCAATCAAAAGACCCGCAACAGCTAATCCGCGGATATCGGCATCGTTGTCTTCTGTAAAAATCATCAACCCACTTAATGCAGCACCAGTCATATCCCCGCCTTCCACCATCGTTACAAGCCCGCTGGCCGAAAATCCGTTCATTTGATCGATTGCGCCAACCAGTAAATCTCCGGCTGAAATACCATTCAATTCATCAGCCATCATGCCCAGAATTCCTAAATTGACGAACTGCATTTTTCCGGCCATCTGAAACGCACTCACGTTTACTCCGGTCAATCTGGCATCCATGTTATTCTCGCCACCAAATCCAGTGATGTTCAATCCATTTATTTTTTCGACATTTTTATTTATCAGGTTGATTCTAAGCCCTGAAAATTCGTGCGAATTCCCTATGCTGATTCCGTATTTTCTGAATGGAAAGTTCAGCGCATTCCCGTTGTTGTCCGGATCCTGTGCGATGCCAGAAAGAGTTGCCAGTATAATCAGCAGAATCGGATAAATTGCGTTTTTCATGACAGGGATTTAGGTCCGAATACATAAAAATGCTTCAGAACTATAAAGTTACGAAATGAAGCTGGAAGATATTTGTTTAAAATGTTAAAACAATCAACATATTATTGACTCAAGTTTCGCACCTTTAACGAAACACTGCTGATAAGGCTGAAAATGGGAAAA
>CAZJOL010000063.1:0-12389 GCA_964547605.1 uncultured Bacteroidaceae bacterium
ATTTTGATATTCCCGCCGGAAGTGGTTATCAGCTTGCCGGACCGGCCAGTCCAAATCTTTACAGAAATACTTCAGGTGCTTCATATCCATACGAAATTTCACCTGTTTCAATCACAGGAAACAGCGCCACAAGTCCCGGATACTATTATTTCTTTTATGACTGGGAAGTGCAGCCCTATTGCTCAAGTGCTCGTACCACAGCCAGCGTTGTTGTAAACGGCCCCGATAATAATCTGAATGTCAGCGGTGCACAAACCATCTGCGAAGGCGAATCAATTACACTCACTGCTGTTGCCGCCGATTCATATTACTGGTATCCCAATGGCGAAACAACACAATCTGTTTCAGTTAATTCACCGGGTTCATATTATGCAATGATTACCGGCTCCACATGCGATGTGTACACAGATACAATTAATGTTTCAGTTACATCTTTGCCAACTGTTGACTTCTCCTGGACTGTTAATGGCAACATTGTTCAGTTCACCAGCTACAGCGCAAATGCGCTGACCTATTTCTGGGAATTCGGCGACGGCGCAACCTCTTCTCAGGCCAACCCTGCCCACTACTATTCTGCTGCGGGAACGTATACGGTGAATCATCATGCAAGAAATGCTTGTGATACTGTTGTGAAAAGCTACAATGTCAGCATAACAACCGGCCTTGATGAAACCGAAAATCATTTCAGACTGTGGCCCAATCCGGCTGGGGAATTTGTTCAGGTAAGCTTTGAAAAAGAAATTCCTGAGTTTATCCGCATTATAAATTTGCAAGGACAAGAACTCAAAAGAATCATTCCATCCGAAAAGGAATTTGACATTCAGTTGAATGGACTTTCAAACGGCGTCTATATTCTTGAGTGTGCCGGAAGCGAGGTTGAAAGAATGCGGTTTGTGGTTGAGTAGCCTCAAACCCTCGAAGGGTTTAAAATCCTTCGAGGGTTATTAACACCCGCATCTCAAGCGCTTCTCCAATGATTTCACTATTCAATTCCGATAGCAAATTCCAATCAGAATCAAATTTTATGTGCGCATTTTTTTTCTCAAAAACGAAGCCATCAAAGGTTTGCATGAGTTTGCTCATACCCTGCTCTATTTTGTGAAGCAACGTTCTGTTTCCGTTTTCAGAAATAAAATGATATCCAAAAAGCGCTTTGTCAAAGGCCTCGCGGGTTAACCACACTTTGGGTTTATCCAGATACGGTGCTCCCGATGTTGGACAGAAAGTACGGCAATTGCCGCATTCATTGCAGAATTCGCCAATATTATAAGTTTGAATTTTCTGTTTTATTTCAAAACGATAATCTCCGGAAACAAAGGTAAATGGCTTGGTTTGATAGTATTGATTGGCCAGATTCGGACACACAGTCACGCAGATATTGCAGACTTCATCGCATAAAAGACAACGCGCAGCCTCTTTCATGGCCTCCTGATTGTTCCGGATGATTTTCGAAGGCAACCCGGCCATTTCTGCATCCAGTTGCGATTTCTCACGTTTCGATTTCTTCAGCATCAATTCGGTAATATCTGATCCTCTGTTGCTCACATGATCGGATTCAGCTCCGATGCCGGCCTGCACAATAATCGATTCTGCAGCCCGGCGGCCATCGGCAATTGCAGCAATGATGCTGGCGGGACCTTTTCGCACATCACCGCCGATAAACACATTTTCAATGAGCGTGCTGTAATTATCGCTGTTCTTCTTCAATATGGATGAATCAAGAAAATCAAGAGTTGCGTTTTGTCCGATGGCAGGGAAAATGGCATCGGCAATCAGGATTTCTTCGCTGTTGGGAATAGCTTCAACTTTTTCGCGTCCATCCGATCCAATGCCGGTTGTGCGCATGGTCGTCACCTTCAGCCCACCGACTTTTCCTCCGGCGACAACAATTTCCACAGGAGCTTTCAGACAGGCAAATTCAATGTTTTCGGCACGGGCAGCCAGTATTTCTTCTGCTTCGGCTGGCATATCGGCCATTCGGCGGCGATAAACAATGATAACACTTCCGTTTCCGCCTTGCATGCGCTTCACGGCGCGGGCCACATCCATAGCTGTATTTCCGCCGCCAATAACAAGCACGCGGCGTCCCGGAATAGTGGCAGTGCCTTTTTTCATATCCGACAGAAACACGAGCGGATCAATGACTCCAATGGAATTTTCTCCCTTGATTTCCATTTTTTTCGACTCGGGTGTTCCGGTGGCAATAAAAACAAATCGTTTTTCACTGATAAACTTATCAAATGCTGCTTTGTCAATTCTGACGCCGTAATGCACCTTCACTCCAAGTTTTTCAATGCGCCTGATGTCTTTCTCTATTGCTTCGTTCCTTAGGCGGAATGCGGGAATCACATCGGCAGCCATGCCGCCGGCAAATGGCTTTTCTTCGAATACTTCTACGTCAAAGCCGGCCAGCAACAGGAAATAAGCACAGCTCATTCCGGCAGGTCCGGCACCAATAATAGCTGCCTTCATGCCGTTTTTCGGCCGCGACTGAATGAAGCTTTCATCCAGCTGCTTCTCCGCAACCCAGCGTTTCACTTCGCGGATGGCCAGATTTTCATCATAGTTTATTCTTGTGCAACGCGTCTGACAGGCATGATCACAAACGGCTCCCGTCACCGACGGAAACGGATTTGTTTTCATGATAACTTCAAACGCTTTCTGGAAATCGCCGTTCGAAACATGAAACAAATATTGAGGAATATTCTGATTGTCGGGACAGGTATTCACACATGGCGCATGAATGCAATCGAAAAGACCTAGTTTGCGGGTGGTCTTGATTGTGGGTTCACGCATCGCTTTGCGATATGCCGGATCCTCCAACGCTTCGGAAGTATAATCCTTTAGTTTCACAGCGCGCATTTTCCCCGGTGGACAAATGAATGCCCCGAGACTTCCACTGTTTGAATGACTCACCGCCGACTGAATGTTCATGACATATTGCTTCAAACGCCCATAGCCACCAGGTTTCAGTAAATCGGAGCTCATTGTAACCGGCCCTAGTCCGCATCGCAGTAAATCTATCACATTAAACGCGTCGGCTCCGGCCGAAAATGAAATATCCAGCAATCCGTCAAATTCGGCCTGCAGTTTGGCCGCCAGATGAACTGATACCGGATGCAGTGCGCGCCCACTCATGTAATTCATCTTTTCATTTTCCGGGAAAACACTGCGGATATTCATGCTTTCCAATGTATTAGTCAGCTTCAGTCCAAAGAAAACGCCGGCTGATTCAGCGGCAGTCATTAAGTTTCTGATGATCGATAATGCATCCTTGTATTTCAGGTCGTGTGCAAAAGCTTCATCCGGAACAATGGTGCTGAATCCGAGTTTGCCATTGAGAATCCATCGGAGCATGTCGGGCCCGAGCAATGTCGGGTTTAGCTTAACCGTAGTGTGCAGCTTCTTCTCCTGAATCAGGTACAGCCCGATTTTTTCGATCTCCTCCGGCGGACAGCCATGCATAGTGCTTAGCGTAATGTTGTCGGAAATACGGCCAGGAATATTCAGCTTGTCAATGTCAGGATAATACGTCTTTACAATATCAATTTTGGAGGCCAGTTCAGCTTCACAGTTTGCCATCTTTCCGAAAAACCATTGAACATTGTCTTTTAGGATGCCCTCCATGTTGTAGCCAACACTCATATTAAAGATTGTCCCGGCGCCTGCGTCAGTACGTCCATACAATTTGTGATTGAGCACATGAACAAGAATCCATGCATTCAGATACTGGTCAAAAGACTCGTGAATTTTCAGTTCCTGCGACCACTCGCAGTTGTAACCTTCATCCTGCATGTCGATGCAGGGCTTCGATACATTCAGCTCATCCAGTGTCTGTATTGTTTTCAGCTCAATATAGCGTACTCCGCATAACCAGGCGGCAATGATATTCTGCGCCAGCTGCGAATGAGGACCAGCTGCCACACCGACAGGGGTATCGAGCTGCTGTCCAAATCGCTTTATCCCAATAATCGGCTCGGGCTTGCCGCAAAAAGTACCGGCAGGAATTCCCATAAAATGTCCATTATCAATCTGTTGCAGAGTAATCTCGAGCAACTGTTCAAAAGGAATGACATGAAATTCTTTCGACATGGTAAAAAATTAATTGCCGAAGATACAAAACTCAAAGGTGAAAATGCAAATCTGAACTGAATTCTTTGCGTTTTTTTAGGGAAAAATTGTTTGAGTGGAGAATGAGGTTGAGATTCTCAACCTGAACCGAAAGTCGATTTATTTTAGTTGAAAGTGTGATTTGATTTTCACACTTTCGCATAAATATTTCAGTATTAATAAATTGATTTACAAATTATTAAGTTCTCTGATTTTTAGTTTTTCAAAAGCCGGATATCACACCATCTTCGGAATAGGTCCAACAATCGTTATAATTTGTTTATGAAATTTTGAGCACGAAATTTGTATTTTCGGGCGACTTTTCAGAACCAGCCCATATGTATAACTATTTCTCCACCCTGCTCATTCTGTTATTACCGCTTGGCATTTTTGCCGGCAACAATCTCGAGCGCAATAGTGACCTTCAGCAACTTGAAACAAAGTACAGCATCGATCTGATCGCCGATAGTTTTCAGGGAGGCGATTATGCACAAAAGTGGTCGACCTGGATTACTCCGCAAAGTGCTGATTCAACAATATTTGAAGAATTCATGGACGTTTTTGCTGAGGAATGGAACAAATATCCGTTGTCCTGGATCAAGGTCAACAACCTGCAGAAAATTGCTTTCGTAAAAGAACTGACTGTATCCGGACAACACCGTTTTGCCATGCCCGATCCATATGACGAGACTTTGTATTATGACATTGATTATCTGGTTTACGGAAAGGACTACGTGAGTGAAATGATTCACCACGAGTTCTGGCATATGATAGAAGAACAGCATTTTGAATCGATGTATTACCGCAGTACGACCTGGCAGTCGTTCAACCGCTCAGGATTCAGATACGGTAATGGCGGCAGCGATGCCTATACAGATGGAAAATATGTCGAAGGCGAGCACACAAAGATTGGATTTGTTACAAATTATGCCATGTATGGCGAAGAAGAGGACCGTGCTGAAACCTACTGCTGGTTTTTCACCCGGCGAACATGGACTCTGCTCAATGAGTGGACTGCCACAGACCGCATCCTGAAAAAGAAATTCGACTGGATGCTGAATTTTATGGGAAGCAAGGTGCCTGAAATGAATCGTGCATATTTTGAATCAATCAACAAGTCCAACGTGTCTTTGCCGCTGAATAAGTAATTTTTGAGCCATCAGCTTTCAGTGATCAGCCGCCAGCTCTGAAAAGGAGCTGAGAAGAATGCATGCAGTATCCGGTGGGCAACGCACCTCCCGACGCTATCGGTCGCGACTTTCAGACGCATAACGCTGAAAAGGCTCATAATTCATAACTCATAACTACTAACTACTTACGCCTTACTCCTGGAGTTTATCCCGACGAAGCCGGGACCTTATGCCTTACGCCTTACACCTCATGACTTAAGCCTTACGCCTCATGACTTACGCCTCATGACTTACGCCTTACGCCTGATGACTTACGCCTTATGCCTATCGACTTACGCCTGATTTCACATTTCCACATCAACTCAAGACAAAAATAAAAGGACAACAAGAACAACATCGGAATTTTCAAATCATCAAGCATTCAAATTACCAAATTTTCAAACTTGTCACGTTTCACGTGATTTTCAAATCATAGCATCAACAATATAGCAGATTGGCACATCATCACATTAAATATTAATTTTGCCCCAGATTCAAAAAACAGCTTATGAATAAAATTTCACTCGTTGCAATTCTTTCGATCATTTCATTACTGGCCTCGGCACAGGAAAAGAAGTTTGGCCTGACATTGAGCGGTTATGTAAAAACCGATGCATTCTACGATACCCGCCAATGCTCGGCTGCAAACGGTCTGCGCGAAGGACACTTCTATCTTTTTCCCGACAATGTTTTGTATGATGCTGATTCTAACGATCTGAACAATAATCCGGCTTTCAATATTCTGAGTATCCAGACACGCCTGACCGGCAATATCACTGGTCCCGATGCTTTTGGTGCAAAAACTTCCGGTCTGATTGAAACCGAATTCTATGGCACCAGCGACGCCGATATCAGCGGCTTCCGTTTGCGTCATGGCTTTGTGAAACTGAACTGGGAAAAAACGGAACTGCTCATCGGACAAACGTGGCATCCGATGTTTCCGGTGGAAGCATTTGCACAGACGCTGAGTGTGAATACCGGCTCTCCTTTCGTGCCTTTCAGCCGCAACAATCAGATTCGCTTTGCTTATAAAACAGGGAAATTTACTACCTATGCTACTGCGTGGATGCAGCGCGATATTTCAAGCTCCGGCCCCGATGGCACCAGTACCAAATACATGCGCAACAGCGGTCTTCCGGGAATCAATCTGAGAACGGTTGCTGTCATGAGTGAAAAAATTCAGTTCGGGCTGGGTGTAGATTTCAAAACGCTGAGACCTGAATTAAAGACTGCGGCCAATTATGCAACCGACGCAACCATAAGCAGCTATGCGGGTTTTGGCTGGGTGAAATTCAAATCGGAGAAAATTACTTCGAGCTTAATGGCTACCTATGCTCAGAATGGAACTGACATGCTCATGCTCGGCGGTTATGCCGTTGCGCAAATCACAGATACGTTGCGCGAATTCAAAACATACACCAACCTGACAACTGCTGCCGGATTTCTCGATCTCGGCACCAATGGCCCGAAATGGAAGTATGGAGTGCTGATTGGATTCAGCAAAAATCTGGGCGCTGACGACAATATCAACGGTGGAGCCATCTATGCAAGAGGTAGCAATATTGATATGCTGTATCGTATTTCTCCACGCGTTTCGTGTACTGTTGAGAAACTCACACTGGGAGCGGAATTTGAATACACTGTTGCTCAATACGGAACCATCCAGACAAGCGGAAAAGTGACCAACACCAGTGGTGTGGCCAATATCCGGGCATTGCTCTGCGCAATATATAAATTCTGATACGTATTAAATGTAGCAATCCATGACCACTACAAACATCTACCTCACATTCAACGGCAACTGCGAAGAAGCTTTTCTGTTTTATAAATCCGTTTTCGGTGGTGAATACAATTATATTGGCTACTATCGCGATATGCCTTCGAAAGAGCCGCTGCCAGCTGAAATAGCCAATAAAATAATGCACGTTGGTCTTCCAATTGGTGGAGACACCATGCTCATGGGCGACGACGCAGCACCGTTTTTCGGCGGAAAAGAAGTTGTTGTTGGTACCAATTATTTCATCATGATTTCGCCTGACAGCGAAACTGACACACGTCGGATTTTTGAACAGCTTTCAGCCGGTGGTACTGTTCAGCAACCGCTTGCAGCTATGTTCTGGGGCGATCTGTTCGGTTCATTTACTGATAAATTCGGCATTCAGTGGAAAATTGCCTTTCCGATAAAATAAGGGACTAACATATGATTATCAAAGAAACCCAGATTATCCTCTATGTTGAGGACCAGTACAAGAGCCGCGACTTTTACAAAGCACTGCTGCAGGCCGATCCCATCCTTGATGTGCAGGGTATGACCGAATTCCGGCTTGGCGAAAACTGCAAACTCGGACTCATGCCTGTGCAGGGAATCAAACGTCTGCTTGGCGCTGCTGTTGCGGGATTGCAAAAGCAAAGCTTTCCCGGAGCCGAACTCTACCTCATGGTCGATGACGCCGAAGAGTCCGTGCAATTCGCTGAATTCATCGGCGCCCCGGTCATCAGCCCTGTCAGCGCCCGCGACTGGAACCACCGCGCCGGTTATGTGGCCGATCCGGATGGGTATATCATTGCGTTTGCAGACACCCGGATTTAGTTCAAAGTTCTTAAAGTTCAAAGTTTATAAAGGCCCTTCCAAAAATAATTGAAGTACCTTTCTACTTGATACCTTTCAACTTTATGACTCTAATTCACTGGCGCGGATATTTTATTCAAACCTCAGAATAATTAGATTTTGGCGGACTCCGAAGGAGTCACATGTATATAGGAAATGTTACGAACAAAACACGACCCGCCAGCTGGCGGGTCGAATGTTATTCAATCTGTTTCGCGCAGGAAGCCATTTTTCATTCGACCTCTCTGAGGTCGGTGTTGATAGAGATCGTTTGCTACAGACATGCGATGCCGCTGGCATCGGCCATCTGTTTATCAACCAATTGCTTTGGGCTGCTGTAAAATTTACGAATAAATTATCCGTATCAGTGTACAATTTCGTTCTTTTTAATATAAGTACTATACTAGTAGCTTCATGTTATATATCTAATCAATATATATGACTGATTATTAATCATAAGCGAATTTTTCTCAATATTTATGCGGATTTATCAAATCGCATTTTTTACCTTTGTCCTGAAAATTTTTCAGCATGGAATTGACGAGGCAACAACAGGATATTATTTCCGCAACTGGCGATATCAGAATCAATGCTGTGGCAGGCTCCGGTAAAACCACCACTGTTATTGAATATGCGCGGCGCATTCCGAAAAACAAAACCATACTGTATCTGGCTTTCAACAAATCCGTGAAAATGGAGGCCCAGAAACGCTTCAATGAATGCGGTCTGCAGAATGTACGCATCGAAACCGCTCACTCACTGGCATTCAGCCATATTGTTCCGGCAAACCATTACAAAGTAAAAGCAAATGGCTATCAGACATCGGAACTCGTGCATCTGCTTCAGATCAGGTCCATCGGTGATACACTCACTGAATTTATTGTTGCAAACCACGTTGCCCGGTTCATGTCATATTACTGCAACAGCGACAGGGAATCACTGAAGGATCTTGATTATTCTGTGGTCATTACCGACAGTAAAGCCCGCGACTTTGTCAAAAACCATTATCGTCTGATTGAAGCTAAAGCCGCGATGTTCCTTGGTTTGATGAATGAAGGAAAAATTGAGGTCACGCATGATTTCTATCTAAAAAAGTTCCAGCTTTCGCATCCGGTGTTCAGATATGATTACATTCTGTTTGATGAAGGGCAGGATGCGTCGGCCGCCATGCTCGATGTGTTTCTGCGGCAGAAAGCGGTTAAAGTCATTGTTGGTGATACACATCAGCAGATATACGGTTGGCGGTATGCAGTGAATTCTTTGGAAAAAGTGGAGTTTCAGAATTATTATTTGTCAGAGAGTTTTCGCTTTGGAAACGACATCGCATTGCTTGCATCCGAAGTGCTGAAATGGAAAAATCACATGATTGACTATAAGCCGGTGACGATACGCGGCATGGGGAAACAAACGTATGTGAAAACCAGAGCAGTACTGGCCCGTACAAACATCGGCCTTCTGCTGAAAGCAATCGAAATTCTGCGCGGACCAAAGCGGATCAACCATATTTATTTTGAAGGAAATTTCAATAGCTATACGTATGCCGATGAAGGCGCTTCGTTGTATGATGTACTTAATCTGTATCTCGGAAAAGGACATCTGGTGCGCGATCCGATGATAGCACGCATGAGCTGCATGGAAGATCTGGAAGATTATATTGAGAAAACCGAAGACAAACAATTGTCCATGATGGTGGAAATTGTAAAAAAATATGGCGACGAAATTCCTGTAATCCTGCGCGAAATCAGGGCGAAACACCTGCCCGACCAGCTTCGCCACAAAGCCGATGTAATTTTTTCAACGGTGCATCGCTGCAAAGGAATGGAATACGACAGCGTTGAACTGGTAGATGATTTTTATTCCGAAGACAAGTTCAAATCCTGCACTATTCCTGAGAAAGAGGTGTTCCGCCGCGAACTGATGCTCTCCGAAATCAATCTTTTATATGTCGCTGTCACCCGCGCCCGCTGTGAGCTCCATATTCCTGAATCGCTCATCCCTGCTGGCTTTCCTGTATTAAAAAACATCCATGTCATTGTAAAGAAAATCAAATCCGATGTGATTTCAGTCGATGACTGGCGCAAAATCACTTACCACAAATCCATTCCCAAAACTCAGGAAGAAGCTCTTGCATGGGTGCGTGCACGCGAGAATCATCATGCAGCGTACCGCTCCTGGACACGTGACATGGACGATGAACTCAGGCAAATGTTCAGCAACGGCGACACACTTTCAGACATTGCAAAACATACCGGCCGCTCCAAAGGCGCTATCATGGCCCGGATGCGGCTGCTTGAACTGACTGATGACTGACTTCCCTGTCTCAAAGCAAAAAATTTCGTTCTGAACGCCAAAAACAGAGCGGCTCTTCGACGGAGTTTATCCTGCTGTTGACTCTTCGACTCCGCTCAGAGTGCCAAAAGCAGGGCTCAATGTGACAGTGGCGGGGCTCAGAGTGACTTCAGAGCGAGAGCGGAGCTTTGCCATGCTCCATGAGTTAAGCGTTAGGCATAAGTATATATGGGGCAGGCGTTGTATCGTTTTATCGTATCAACACTTTCCCGCCGAAAATTTCCTGTCCATCATTGATCTGCAAAAGATACAAACCTCCAGAAAGCCGCGTCAGATCTATATTCTGATTGTTGATAATTTCACTGTACACCAGCTCGCCCATGGCATTGAAAACACTGAGTTGCGCTCCGGCAAAGCGCTGATCAATAACAATATTTCCATCCGAAGGATTCGGGTAAAAATCAATTGTATTATTTTCGGAATCTCCCACTCCGACTTCTATGGCATCAATCCACATACGCATCGCAGGATCACCGAGCAGATTGTTGTCGTAATGCACCCAGCGTTGTGCACCGAATTCGTATTCACCGGCCAGATCAACCCAGGGCGCAGTCGCAATTTTCGACATGATGAATGCTTCGCCGATATGGCGTTCCTTGATGGCCGGATTGTATATGGCATTGACGAATTCCCTGTTCAGGTGCTGCGACGGGCCTTCGGTTTGTCCTTCGTTGAACCAGCCATAGCGCGAATTTACAATGCATGCTGCAAGATAATTGGGTAAAAGGACTGATTTTTCAGCTATACAGTCATCCCAGTCGAACGACCCGCACATGCACCCATGTGAATAAATAAGTCCATAGGAATGGTTGAAACCGTCAAGCAAAGCAAAGGTTATGTCTTCTAAATATGTTATGTCCATACGCATCATGTATTCTTCGGAAGAATGACCGACGTGATGAATGAACGAATACCCCTGTTGGATCTGGCTTATCAAATCCGGAAAGCTCCATTCATCGGCATAGCCGTAAGCCGGAAGCCACTGATCGTAAAGAGTGTCGATGGTATTTGTTGCCGAAGGAATGCCGCTTGTGGTATAACCATTGTCGTTATTATCATCAATCAGGAGTTTAAGATAATCCTGCCCCATGGTAAGTGGTGTATCTAGCAGCATTTCACCAAGCATGAGAATACGATTCATGTCTGAAATGATCGGTTGTTGCTGGTATACGATGGATTTAGACCACATATTGACTACTTCAGTTTCATTTTCAACAGGGAAGCGGCCTATGGCGACTTCGGGCAACAGGTCAACTGAATCCTGCAGTGTTTCGCCATAGATGCCATCTCCATCTTCATCAAAAGTGCCATCCAGCGCCGAAAAATACAGGTCGGCCGGAATGCCGTCGTCTTCATAACCTGCTCCGGAAATCACATTGCAGTAGAAACCGCGCGCTGCAATCTGACTTACATCACCGCCGATCAATACATAGTCAATCGAATTGTTCTGATATTCCTGAATGATGTAATTGCGGATTTTGGTCCGGACATCGGTTCCGGGCATAACTGTGGCAATGCTGTCACTTGTGGCAATGCGGGTATTCAGACCTATGCTGTCATAATAATTCTTCAATGGTTCAAAATACGGCTTCAGTGTAGCTGTCGTAATAATCAGATACTGATAGGCGTCCATCGGCTTTTTGCCTGGATAGCGCTCCATCATGTCATCGTTCTGAGCAAGCGTGCGAACCCGTAGTAATGCATTTTCAGATGAACTTATATTCTTAAACGCTTTTGTGGAGTTGCCTGTCTGAGCATAATGAACAACAATTCTGATATTCGAAAAATAAGAAAGGGAGCCGGTTGCAGGATTCCAGCGCACCGGAGTGAATTTGCCTAATGCAAACGAATAGCCGTTCAGATATTGCGTTGCAATGGTGCTGCTGTACTTTTGCGGATATGCTTCATTGAGTGTATAAACTGCATCTTTTTTCACATGCTGTCCGGTGCTCCCTATGCTGATAGGCACATCGGGCTGCACAGGCGGCAGATTGAATTTTCCGGGAACAGCAATTTCATTTTCAGGAATATATTCAACCGACGACACTTCGGTGCCCGGCGGCAGCAGCAGCGACACCTGCAGATATGGCATTGTCGGCTCGCCCACAACGCCGTATTGCTGCGTTCCATCGAAAACGATGGTCTGAAAATCA